>CAZKYQ010000140.1:0-6703 GCA_964556975.1 uncultured Ignavibacteria bacterium | reverse complement strand
AGCTCAAACAAAGATGAACAGCTTTTTGAACATAAACTGTCTTGCAATAAAAAAAACACTTGCGCATAATTTAATGAAAAATATAATATGTATCGGCATTATAATATAATGAAAGTACGAAAATATTTCAAGAATTAGATAGTGAATAACAAGCAAAACACACAGCAGCATTCTCTTGGCGTGCTTTCTTTGGCCGCGTTAGGAGTTGTTTTCGGAGATATAGGCACCAGCCCCTTATATGCGGTTAGAGAATGTTTCCACGGCGAGTATGGCATCGCAGTATCCGGCGATAATATTTTGGGCGTACTATCTCTAATGTTCTGGGCGCTCATAATTGTTGTCTCGATAAAATATCTTTCATTTATATTCCGAGCCGACAATAGGGGAGAAGGAGGGACAATAGCATTAACGGCCCTTGCAAAAAAGAAATCGGATTCAGCCTCCAAAAGAAGACTGCTATTAATTAGCCTGGGCATTTTCGCCGCTTGTTTACTATACGGCGACGGCATGATTACGCCTGCAATTTCTGTAATGAGCGCCCTGGAGGGATTAAAAATTATTACGCCGAAATTTGAAAATCTGGTTATTCCCGGGACATTAATTATTCTTGGTGTTTTATTCATTTTGCAGAAAAAGGGGACAGCCAAAATTGGGACCTTATTCGGACCGGTTATTCTTGTTTGGTTTTTAACTATTGGCGTTCTTGGTATCAGACAAATAATCAGCCACCCTGAAATATTGAGCGCCCTCATACCCATTTATGGAATTAAATTTTTTATGAAATCGGGGCTTCATGGTTTTACTGTTCTGGGCGCGGTTTTTCTCGTAGTAACGGGGGCTGAAGCTCTCTTTGCAGATTTAGGCCATTTTGGCAAAAAACCGATTCGCCTGGCTTGGTTCACTTTGGTATTGCCTGCTTTGGTCCTCAATTACTTCGGACAGGGGGCTTTATTGCTGGCAAAACCATCGGAAGCTTTTCACCCATTTTACGCCATGGTTCCCTCTTGGGCAATGATACCCATGCTTATTCTCGCCACGTTCTCCACAATTATCGCGTCGCAAGCTGTTATAACGGGCGTCTATTCATTATCAAGACAGGCTATTCAAATGGGATATTTGCCAAGATTGAAAGTGATTCATACATCTACAAGACATTTCGGCCAAATTTATATTCCGACTATCAATTGGCTAATGATGATCGCTACATTGGCATTGGTTATTGGGTTTCGATCATCAAGCAAGCTGGCCGCCGCGTATGGAGTCGCGGTAACAACCACCATGCTAATAGCAACTTTGCTTTTTTATGTAATTGCCCGGGAAAAATGGAATTGGGGAATTTTAAAGGCCGGTGTTCCCGTATTGATATTTCTAATAGTCGATATATCATTTTTATCGGCAAATATAAGTAAAATTTTCCACGGTGCCTGGTTCCCTTTGGTTTTGGGGGCTTTGATAATGATGATTATGACAACCTGGAAGCAAGGCCGTAAAATTCTTTCCGAACAGTTATTCAAACTGGTAGTGCCGTTTGAAACAATTAAAGAAAGAATTTCAAATGAAAAAATCCAGCGTATTAGAGGGTACGCTGTATTTTTGACCGGCCACCCCAAATACATTCCGGTGGCAATAACTCATAGTCTTGAGCATTTTAAATCGCTACATTCAAATATTATTTTGCTCAATTTTTCATTATTAGAAATTCCCCGAGTTCCTAATCGCGACAAGTTGAAGATAGTTGAATTGGGCTCAGGATTTCATCAAATAACGGCGTATTATGGATATATGGAATCGCCTAATGTGCCGAAAATTTTCGCGCTTGCCAATGGACAGGGGTTGGATATACCGCTAACGGAAAGCAGTTTTTTCCTGGGAAGAGAAAAACTAATTGTAAACGGCAATCATCTTATGAAAAGGTGGCGGGCGCATCTCTTTTCTTTCCTGTCGAGAAACGCCTACGATGCTTCCGCGTTTTTCGAGATACCGGAAGATCGAGTAATTGAGGTGGGAATACGCCTTACCGTATAGGTTTGTTAATCGTAATTTATACCAATTTGCGGTTGGCAACGTCATCGCAAGGAGTCCCGCCTTTGGCGGGACGACGCGGCGATCTCAACAAATGCAAACATAAACTGCCTTTCTATAACAAAAACACTTGCGTATAATTTAATGAGAGACTATTTTCCCGCACAAATATCGTCTGTTTTTTTTAAATGAAAGTTTCGGAGGAATAATAATGGCAGAGCAAAGATCACAATTGAGCTTATGGTTTCAGGCAGTCAGGGCATTTTCATTCACAGCATCGGCAGTGCCGATATTAGTTGGTTCCTTTCTTGCCTGGCTGGAAATGGATTCCGGTTTTAACTGGGGGATTTTCACAATAGTCCTTTTCGCCGGGGTTATTTTTCATGCCGCCACAAACCTGATCTCGGATTATTTCGATTTTATAAAAGGGGTCGACACCAAAGAAACCTATGGATCATCGCGGCTGCTGCCTGCAGGCATGATGACTCCCAGGCAAGTTCTTTGGGGCAGCATATTGCTCTGGGCTGTTGGCATAGGCCTGGGGTTCTGGCTGGTTTATCTTGTTGGAAAACCAATCCTAATTCTTGGAATAATCGGATTTATTGGCGGAATATTTTACACTGCCGATCCTATAGGAATTAAATATAAAGCGCTGGGCGATCCCTGGGTGTTCGTACTGATGGGGCCATTAATGGTATTGGGCGCGTATATCGCGCAGGGTTTGCCTTTCGGATGGCACGTAATCTGGGTCAGCCTTCCTGTAGGATTTCTGGTCGCCGCCATTTTGCATGCTAACGATTTCCGGGACCTCGAGGACGATGCCCGCGCCGGATTTAAAACATTATCAATTATGGGCGGTAGAAAATTTTCCGCCTATCAATATTATTTCCTGCTTGTGGGCGCTTATGTGTCTGTTTTGATTATGGTAGTAACAAAAGTGCTTTCACCGTGGTCATTGATAGTATTCGTAAGCCTTCCGATTTCAATCAAACTTATGAAACAGATAAACCCAAATATATCCGGCAAAACTCCGGCGTTGGCAATGGTCGACGTACAAACAGCGCAGTTCCATTTCCTTTTCGGCCTGCTGTTATCGGTTTCTCTTATCCTGACCAAGTTTATCTGATAGAACTCGCAGAATGATTCCTATGATAATAGGGGCGGTTTCGGCCGTCCTTTTCTGGTTCCTGCTCTTTGGGCTGGATATTGTCAATTTCTGGTACGGCATGGCCGTAGCGTCGGGATTGTTGGCCATCTGGTCAATCATATTCGCGGGTAATGAGCGCAAACAGTTATTTGAATTTAACAGATACCATATTTATTGGGGATTGATTTCGGCTGTAATTCTTTATATCGTCTTTTGGCTCGGCGATTATTTCTCAAAATTGATACTCGATTTCGCGTCGGGGCAGATCGATTCTATCTACGACAACAGGACACAGCTTCAGCCGTGGAAAATCGGGCTGTTGCTTTTTTTCTGGATCGGTCCCGCCGAGGAAATATTCTGGAGGGGCATGGTCCAGAGGACGCTCACAAAAAAGTTCGGCGCGACATACGGCTGGATTCTTGCGGGATTTATCTATGCGGGAGTTCATCTCTGGGCGGCGAATTTCGTACTGTTTATGGCGGCGCTTATTTGCGGCTTGTTCTGGGGCTGGATATATAAGCGGTTCGGCTCGCTCTGGCCAGGGATCATCTCCCATGCCGGCTGGGACGTTGTGATATTTTTAATTCTGCCGGTGTAATTACAATATGAAATTGTCGGAAGTCCCGCGCTCCAGACAAAAGCCTCTTATTCTTGGTTGCCCTGCCCCTATCCGCTTGACAAATCGTTTTTTATCTCCGAAATTTCACCCATGGCAAAAAACCGCACAGAATACAAAGGTACGCTTATTAACAATCGCGACCCGGAAAAACATTTCGAATTTCAAGACAGCGGCCTTCAGGAGCATTACGCCGATATTATTGATCGGATTTTCAGCCAAAAGCGGTCTATCAGTAGAACATTACATGTCGGATGCGGGACGGCCGCGTTTGAGATACTTCTTTGTGATAAAATTGAGTTTGGAAAATTCTATGGGCTGGAGCAATCGCGAACGCTGATACGCATAGGCGAGGCCGTGCTTTCAAGGTTCGGTTACACAAAAAGAATATCATTAAAAAGCTGGGACGATGAAAACCTGCCCTTTCCGGATAATGAATTCGATGCAGTCATAAGCCTTTCGTCGATCCACCAATGGAAAAATCCGGGAAAAACCTTTCTCGAAATCGAACGGGTCAGAAAAAAAGACGGTATTGTATTTCTTTCCGATTTTCGCCGAGAGCAGTTTTTTCTGCCATACTATTTTTTTGTTAGAAAAATGCGGTCCGCATTCGGCAAAGAGATCGCTTCAAACCTGCGCTCTGCTTTTAAAGCTTCTTATACAACATCACAAATCAGCGAGATTCTCAAGAATGAGGGCTTAACCGAGTGGACAATCGATAAAAGCGGAAAATGGTTTCATATCATATCGCAACCCGCAACGCAGGATTTAACCGCGAATAAGAATTTACAATCGAGCGGCGTTGATAATATTGAGCGGGAAAGAGTATGAAAATAAATCCGCCGCCGCGGTTTTCATTGGCACGGTTGCCGACGCCCCTTGAATCGCTGCCTTTGTCGCCGGCCCCAAAATCGAAAATAGAGATATTCATCAAACGCGACGATCTGACAGGCTCGATTCTTTCCGGTAATAAAATCCGCAAGCTGGAATTTCTTTTTTACGATCTTATTTCAAAAAAATCCGATGTTGTTATTACGTGCGGAGCTGTGCAGTCGAACCATTGCAGGGCGGTAGCGGCATTGTGCGCCATGTCTGGCGTGGAGTGCCATCTTGTCCTTAAGGGCAAAGAACCTAAAACAGCCGACGGGAATTTCTTTTTCGATAAGCTACTCGGGGCAAAAAACAAATTTGTAACGGTACGGGAATATGAAAACGATAATATCGGTATTATGAAGAAACTCGCGAACCGTTACAAAGCCAAAGGCAAAAAGCCATACATCATCCCCGAAGGCGGCACCGATCCTCTTGGATTGTGGGGATACGTCAAGGCGCTTGGAGAAATTAAAAAGCAATCCGACAAGGCCAGGATCGATATTGATACTATATGTTGCGCTGTCGGCTCCGGCGGGACTTATGCCGGACTTTATCTGGGCGCTAAAATCATAAACTGGAATGTCAATATTTTAGGAATTGCCGTAGCGAGAAACAGCCGGTATTATCAAAAAATAATTTTTGATAACTGCGTATTGTTTGAGAAAAATATGGCTAAAAACCTAAATATCAATCCCGAGGAGTTTGATATCGACGACCGTTTTATCGGTCCCGGATACGGCAAAATCGGTCCGGTTGAAACTGATTTCATTAAAAACGTAGCGCGCAATTCCGGTATAATCCTCGATCCCGCTTATACATCGAAAGCTCTTCTGGGTTTATTCCATAATATCGCCGACGGCAAATTTAAAAATCGATCAAAAGTGGTTTTTATTCATACCGGCGGCCAATGGGGGCTAATACCGCATAGACGGCGGTTTTTTGGAAAAATATAGAGTTTTTTCATGGATTTTATAGGTTGATTTACCCTTATAATCCCATGATATAATAGCAAAATTATTCATATTATTGTACTTTGAGCTTGCACAAATCAACTGTCGGCTATATATTGCCAATAAAGGATTAAGCGTTTGTTTGGCTTTGGGCAATCGGTTACTGCGTAAACGGTTAACCAGAGGCCAGGGGGATGAAAAACTGGGTAATTATTTACAAGGGCATAAGGTTTGCTTTAATTTTGGCTGAACGGATAAAGCAAATGGGGGTTGAATGCTGACAAACGGTCTTGAAAGAGGATTTACCGAATATAATCTGCCGCTTATCAAAAACCCGAAAGTAGGGCGCGATAAGCTCGGTTGGTATATTTATACGTTTAGTGAGAACAGCAAGGTTTACTTCGACAATTATTACAGGTTCCTTGAAAACACCGAAATCAAAGCCCTCAAAGAAATAAAAGACTTGGGAAAAAATATCGCTGATACGCCGGATCAGAACGATGAATCATTGGCGTTTTACCGCGCGAAAAAAATCATTATCGAGCGGGCGTTGAAACATCTCTATCTTTGCTACTCCGATTCTAAGAACCTGTCATCTGTTATGACGCCATGGTGTTTCGGCACAGTTGTTTTGGAGAAAATTGAGATTTACCGCGACCGAATCTCCAAAGGACTGGTGCAGGATAAAAATATCTCAGAGTATCCGTTTTATGTATTGCAATATATCGACGAGATATATAAAAAAGTATTGCTGGATTTGTTTAATTTCCCCACAAAGGCGCTTTCAATGCGCTGGCAGTATTCGGAGCTGCTGAAAAGATACAGCAAAGTGCTGTCTAATGTAACAAGCTCGCTCCAAAGCGTGCTTACTATGATAAAAAGCCAGGGCATGTAGCAAATAATATTCTCTCTGTTTAATAGGTAAAGCCCCGCCGTGATGAAAGGCGGGGCTTTTTTATTTGTGGTTTTGGTAAGCATGCAAAGTCGTGTGCCAAGCCAGCCCGCTAAAACTACGCCTTTCATGCAGGCCTCCATTCCAGTTTGTATAATTAAGCCTTGAGGCTATCTCAAGGTTTTTCTTTGTATGGCTGACAT
>CAZKYQ010000139.1:0-6748 GCA_964556975.1 uncultured Ignavibacteria bacterium | reverse complement strand
AAACAAAAGTCCAATAACCACCGCGTAAATTACGAAAATCCCTTGTCTGCATGACAATACGAGCGATCTTTTATCTATATAAGCAGAGATGATTTTATATAACGTATATAATGCGAGTGCCCATAACGTAAAATATGCCATTTGAGGGTGAGGAGTTATAATTATTACCCCTAATATCAATCCCAAAATTGAAAAATTGAGATAAGGTCTTTTATCAAAGCCTCTTTCCAGAAATAATATCGTAGAAGGAAATATCGCCGTTATAAATATTTTTCCGTCGTGGATTGGGGCGATAAATGAAATCAGATATGAGGAAAACATATAAGAAATTCCGGCAAATAACGATGCCGTTCTGGATAATCTAAATTGACGCGCGCAGAAATACGTTATTATGCCAGAAAGATAAATATGTAATACCAAAGTATATGAAAAAGAACGGAATAAAGACCCAAAGAATTTAAGGGCCGATAGCGGGTAAAATATATCTCCATGAAAAGCGTCAACGAAAGGTAAACCGCCAAATATATATGGATTCCATTGAGGAACCGCGCCATGAGCCAATACATAATTTACGTAAAAAGACCTAAAAAACAATCCTGCATGAACCATGTCGCCGCTATAGAAAATGTTATTTGAGAAGATGAATTCCCGGAATAGAAAAATTGTGGCAATTAATAGTCCCAGGAATACCAAAGGAACATAGAAAGGTGATTTTTCAAGTTTTGACAAATTACTATGCTCATCTCTTTTTTTTTCGGCTGTTTTATCATTTTTCATCTATCTTCAGCTCCTTTTCTCAATTTTAATAAGCAACGCAATTCCGGCGGCCATAAATTCAATTACCAGACTCCATACCCTGGCCGCAATCACAATTCCGGCTACCAGCGATCCAAAGTAGGGATTGAGAAGCGTCTGCAAAATTAATTCCCTTACCCCCAGACCGCCAGGGGAAAAAAATGCCAGCAACCCCAGAATATAGGCAAGTACAATTGACCCTATCCCTGCAAAAACAGGCAGTTCTATATCCGGTAAGAGACCTTTTGTTAATAAATAAAATGCAATACCATAAATAATCCACGCGGCCATATATAAAAGAAAGACTTTAGAGGCCGCATACCTATTTAAAGAAAATTCTATCCCGGGCCTTCTAATAATTTTCATGATAGAATTATAAATTCTTATGGTGATTTCAGGGGTAATCACAAAAAGAAATGATACAAATACAACGAGAATTATCAGGATTGTAGTATTGATGTCTTGTAAAAAAGTGCTTCCAAGTATTCGAGATAAATTATTTTTATGGATCATAATTGCGCAAATACCGACAAAAAACGCGGAGGCCAATCCGTAAATATATGCGAAAGCCCATGAAGCAAAGGCGGTTTTTTTATTTATATTTATTTTTTTCAGCATATATATCATACCAAATACTTGCCAGAATTTGCCAGGAATATATCGTCCCAAATTGGCAAGATGGCTGATTTTAAAGCCTTGGTTTAAAGAAACGTCATGTCCAAACGCCTTTAATATTACACACCATGCTTTTGAAAATAAAATGAGAGTGATTAAATGCAATGCTATTGAAAGAGATAAATAAGCGATATTAAAATCCCAGTCGTAAAGCGAAACGTCAGACCAGTTCGCGAATAATTGTCGTCCCGCGAAATAAATAACTACAAAGGCTAAAACAAATTTCAATAAAAATATAAATATATTCTTTTTTTTCGGGCTTTTATCGTTTCCCAATTTATTCGATTTACCATTATAAGTATTAGAGTCCATCTGTGAATTTACTTTCGCTCGGAGTTATCGATACTATTAATTCTAGTATAAGCGCTATTACCATAGCTCGTCCAAATCCGAATCAAAAAATGTTATATGCATTTTCGACGTAATTGTTGGTGACATACAGATAGGATAGGGCTTGGAGATATAAAGACCCATTGACCTGAATATATTTTTATCGTCTACACTACCAATCGCCACGATGCCATAATTATCAATCTTATCCGCGCAGGCCATGGCCTCCGATATTAAACGCGTTTTCGCTGCCGGCGTTCCAACATAATCACATATTTTCACAAAGCGAAGATCCTTCGTATTATGCTGCGCCAACCTATAAATCAAATACCCATCCGGTAAATTAGATTGTTGATCAGTGTAAAAAAGGAGTGAATGATACTCCTTTCCCGGCTGGCTCAATTTATAATTTAAAAAATTCGCTGTTCGTTCGCCGTACAATTCGTACGATTCATCAAGTAACTTCTGCCAAATTGGGTCCCATTTCGATTCAAATTTAGTAATAACTTTAAAATACCCCTTCATTACACGCCTTTTTCGAATAATAAAATTGACAGTCTTTATTACAGGTGAAAGCCATGCGGGTTTCTGTAAATATCGCATCACTTTAGCCGGATGAGAAAAGCGACCGTACATGCTAGAACAATCTCTGCGGACTACATGTCCGCGCCTTATATAGACTCCTTCAACTCCCGGAACCATCCCAACACCAGTATATTTTAGGGGCGGTTTATTTTCGCATTTGGAAAGAAGTAATCGACCAGCTTCTTTTCTTGTGGCATTATCGTCAGTATCGAGTACAAGGCATACAGCCCAGCCGATGTGTTCTATGTCGCCATACCTGCCACTATTAATTCCATAAAAAAACTCATGCGGAATCTGGCCTATACAACCTACAATCCGTTCATTTTTCAGAGCCAAATAAAAAAAACATTTTTGCCATTCTACCCTTGAGACCGATGCGATTTCAGGATGTACGCTTTCCCAATCTGACAAGAATTTAATAAGGTCGGATAATCTGTCTGACGTATATTCAACTAATTCAATGCTCATTCCCCAATCCCCGCAATGATAGAGTATAGAAATTCAAAAGATTACAGTTCACCAATAACACCCATAATTATCTTCGCTTTCTATCTGCAAAAACCCTAACTTATTTACTTTCCACAATATACAAAAACTGAACTGTCAAAATAGCATGTTCGGGAAGAAATGTCAAACTAATTTTCTCAACCTAAGATAATACTCTATCGCCTACTTCAAAATGGAGATGTTTTAAAATCATTAATATGTAGCGTTCAAATTCAAACTAACGTACCTCCATTTATCGAATAGCGCAAAAAAACCGGGCCTCTCATTTGAAAGGCCCGGAAATTTGATAGCTGATTTCAGCTTATCGTTTTCGGATTATGGTCCGATAGGAGGACAATCGCCGCATGGAATTGGCGAAGCCCCGCCTTTGAAGTATGCTACTCCATAGGTTATATCAAGACCATTGTATGAACAGCTTCCATTAACATCACCGCAGTAGTACCAATCAGGACATAACGCGCACGGATCACACATTGGAGCAGTCCCGCCTTTGAAAAAGGCTACGCCAAAAGTGATATCGAGGCCGTTGTAGGAAGTACTTCCGTTCACATCACCGGCCACATAATCACAGCCGGAAATAACGCATGGAAAATCGGTGCAATTCAGGAACTGGTTCCAATCATACGACCCGCCAAGAGCAGTACACTCAGGCTCCAGGTTGTCGGTGCAGAGAGTGTCGCCCGCATCCACATAGCAACAGCGCCCAAGGGGCGGCGGGGGCGGCTCTACGCCAAAGTCCGGAATTGTCAATGTATCCGCAATCTGAGCGCGGTTTTGTACATCAGCCAGTGAAGCGCCGCCGATAATGGCAATCAATAACGAAACAGAATCGCCGTCGGCGATAGTGTAGGGGCCGGTGCTTAGAAGCGATGACATGTCGGTATACATGCTGTCGGCGATTGAATCGCCCGGAGTGCTCATCAGACCATAGAGCACATCCATTTTCCAGCCGCCGCTATCGGGCCCGGTCGGGTAGATATGATCCTGCTGGCTTACGGAGGTCATCGAGTTCAGGTTTACCGTTTCCGCATTGGCCACGCACATACCATAGAAAATAGACTGATCCAGAGGAGCCTGGACCATCATGTTGTTCGCCCAATCGAAAAATATAGTATCGTTAGCGGTATCGATATCCCAGTCGAAATAGACACCTGCATAGAAATCGGTTATGGCCGTGCCGCTGTTATTGGTAAGTTTGAAGGCGTGAACGAAAATATCATCAGCATTGCCTCCGGTATTGTAACCGAAGCCGCCATATTCTACAGATAGTCCGCCAAGCACGCCATCGTCATTATAGCGAGCAGTGGGATGAAAAGGATCGAATAGATTCAAGCCCGTAACGCCGCTGTACTGATAACAGTCTGTTATGGCTTCGTTGTAAACGGCAAACATTTCTGTCGGCGAATCACCCATCACAAATGTCCCGGCATAGTTTGCCGGAGGATTAGCGTTCCAACCATAAGTATTTCCCTGGGAATCATCATCTCCGAGTTTCCCAAAGTTACTCACTCCGCAATCAGGTATATTGCCTGTTTGGCCAAGGCCGACAGTCAGCACTCCTTCGATAATATACAGGTTGAAATCGTAATTGTCAGGAGCTGACCAGCTATCACAGTAAAGCCAATAAGTTCCCGGTAGCAGTAACATTTGCGTAAAGCCATGCGGATCGCCCAGGGAACTGGTTGATTTCGCAAGGCATGACGCTTCATCAGGAGGACAGAAGTCATCCAAAGTTATAGAGGTCCACGCAGTTCCCATCGGGTCCAGAATAATATCGAGAACTACAGCGCTTGAGACCGTGAATTCATAAACATAGTCTTCCCCGCTGTTCCAATATGGACCGATACAACTGGCCCCGTCATAATCATGTCCTGCTCCCAGCGTTGTATTACCCAAATCGGCATAAGGGATAGCGGAATTGATATCGCCAATATCAGTATTCACCTGACAGGGCGGCGTTGGATCGCAAGTTAGCCAGGCAACATAATCGTTGCCGTAGGCTCCGTTACCATCACATTGAATGCCAGTATTCCACTCGCTCGGGCTGAAAAATAACCAGTAAACGCCGGGAAGAAATTGCTCAGAGATTTCTACAGTATCGCATGGCGCGGCGGCGGCGGAAGCGACGATTTCATAATCTACACAGTCCTCGGAGCCCGCATCCATAAGAAGAAGTTGGAAAGGAAATTCGGCCGTAGCGCTCCAAGTGATAACCGAAGGTTCTGTAAGAACCAATCTATACCAGTCTGTATCACGAAAGGTGCTTGAGTCCGGCGGCGGATCAGGATTAGCATGTCTGTAAACGCCTGATTTACCGCAAATGGTATCGCCACAGGAAATAGCCACAAAGGGAGGGGTACCCGCATCGATATTGCAGCCAGAATTGTAAATATCATCATACCCAACAGAGCAATCCGGTTCGCCTTCGAGTATGCCGTTTGCCGGGCAATCGACTACGCATGGATTACGAGGATCGTCGGTAATGACGATATCATCGAAGCTGGCCACGTAACCCCAATCAGCATAGTAATGCATGGTAAGAGTATGGCTTGCCCCGTCGTTAAAAGCATCCAAAATAACCGTACGGTCGCCGACAATTACGGGAGGATTATAACCGGAATCGGCCACCACAAGATCAACAACAGTACTGTCAACCAAGACCTCAAAATACTCGGCCTCTCCTAAATAGGCTCTAAAATGTAGCCAGTAATAAAGAGTAAGTTCGCCTCCGCCTCCCGGAGTATTAAAACTAATACTCAGTTCTTCATCGGCAAGGGCCGCGCCGCCATCAGAGTCAGAGCCAACCATATAGCCAGAGCTATCATTTTGAACATCCCCGAAAGCATAAGACCAGGGATCGGTTCGGATCGCCCAGTCTTCGGCGCCGTTTCCATTTCCATTACTGGTCATTGTCCATGCCGGGTTGGCGGTATAATCTCCGTCGCTAAAATCGTCATTCAGATAATCCGTTAGAATTACCGGACGCTGCCTTGGCCGAATCTTTGCGTTGAAAATACGATCAATGGCGGGAACTTTTCCCTCAAAGGACGTGATGTCCGGAACCGGTTTCACAGCGGATGTCAGCGTCTTAAGCGCCTCCATCTTTTCAAATTCGGCTAATAGCCTCGCTTGTTCGGCGGCATCAATTTTATCACCGCTATCCGAAACAAAAGCTACTCTTGCCGAAGTTACTCCAACAGATATTGTAAATGCCATTAGCAATGACATTATTAAGATTTTTTTCATATTTTAATTCTCCCCAGTAAAGTGCTAATAAAACAAATTTTTTCGATTCAACTCCTGATTTCCAAAAATTACGGCTTACTTCAAAAAAAGAATTATTGGTTTTTTCTTATCAACCTCCATTTCTACTTTTAATTTTTAAAACATAACACAAAGAAGAAAATTGTGAATTATAAATTTGCGCGGTAGGAAGCGATTAGCCTCCTTAATTCAAAAAATCAAATGCCTGGAAAAAGCTTACTTCTTTCCTTTAAGAATTGGCAAAAACGAATTATCAAATACCATTACCCCTTTTAATGTTAATCAGAAAGTTTAAAATGTCAACAATAAAGTGCAAATATTAGAATTTATCTGGCAGAATTGACCCCATTTGTCAAGAACGTTTTACTCCAAATACGCCTTATTGGTTATAATCGACTTTGAAATGAAAAAAGCGGTTAATTGTCCGGCGGTCAATGCCGGATTGTGCCGGACGCCGCGGAGATACCCGCCAGATAGCCTGTTGAAAAAGCGGCCTGCAGATTAAAGCCGCCTGTTTCACCGTCAAAATCAAGCATCTCTCCCGCGACATACAATCCTTCGGCTTTTAATGATTCCATCGACTTGTGGTCTT
>CAZKYQ010000138.1:5241-6799 GCA_964556975.1 uncultured Ignavibacteria bacterium | reverse complement strand
ACCGCTAATTGCTTTGTGTCTGCCATGTTAAATTTCAACCGAAAACATTAGGTTAATCTTCCAGGGCCAGTAAAAAAGGGTCTTCAAGGGCTTCGGTTATCCACTTAATGAAACGCGCGCCGTCCGCGCCATCGATAATTCTATGATCATACGATAAGGCAAGAGGCATCATCAAACGCGGTTTGAATTTTTTACCTGTAAATACTGATTCAATACCGGACCGCGCTACTCCAAGAATCGCAACCTGCGGCCAGTAAACAATCGGCGTGAAATTCGTTCCGGCGATCCCGCCCAGGTTTGATATTGTGAAATTTCCACCTTGAAGCTCATCCGGCATTATTTTTTTGTCGCGGGCTTTTTTTGAGATTTGAGTAAGCTCAGCCGCTAATTCGGCAACTCCTTTTTTGTCCACATCTTTTATAACCGGAACCAAAAGCCCCCTATCAGTATCAACCGCCACGCCTATATGACAATATTTCTTATAGATAATTTCCCCTTTAGACATATCAATACTTGCGTTAAACTGCGGATGGACTTTCAATGCGGTAGCGACGACTTTCAAAAGAAACGCGGTTAGGGTAAGCTTTCCGCCGGACGCCTCTATTTTCGATTTATGTTTCTTTCGAAACTCCTCAAGTTCGGTGATGTCGGCTTTATCAAATTGTGTTACATGAGGAACCGTACGCCACGCATAACCGACATTTTTGGCAGTGATCTTTCGAACTTTGCTGATAGGCTCAATCTCAATTTCGCCATATTTAGCGAAATCAGGCATGGCTTTAATATCGGGGGATGAGATATCTGCCGTTGACTGTTGTGTTATTATGTTTTTGGTATACGCTTTTACGTCATCCTCGGTAATTCTGTTTCCCGGACCGGTCCCCGCGACAAAATGCAGGTCAACTCCCAATTCTCTCGCGAACCGCCTCACTGATGGCGACGCCGGAGGAACAAGTTCCGTAGGAGAATGCTCTTTGTGGATTTCGCTATCAAATCCGGTTTCTTCCTGAACCGCCTTCTTCGATTCCGCAACAACTTTATCTGCGAGAGAAGATTTATCCGGCTTGGCTGTTTCGATATTTTCGGTTTGTCCGGTTTCTTTTAGGGGCTTGTCTGCGGCTTCGGTTTCGACTTTTATTATTATTTCATTAATCTTTATTGTATCGCCGTCATTAACAAGTATTTCGGCAACTTTACCCGCTTCGGTCGATGGCACTTCGAATATCGCCTTATCCGTTTCGACTTCAACAATCGCCTGTTCAAGCGCTATCTCTTCACCTATTGCAACTAATACTTTGACGACATCGCCTGATTCTATGTTTTCTCCTACTTCCGGAAGACGGACCTCTTTAATCATATATAATACCTCTTATCAGGAGCATAGTGGATTAGCTTTTTCAGGGTCAATATCTAAATCCCTTATTGCGCTTTTCACTATATCAGGCCTTATCTTATTTTCTCTTAAAAGCGAATACAACGCCGCCAAAGTTATAAAGCGATAGTCCACTTCAAAAAAATCTCTCAAAGAGGAACGGTTGTCGCTTCTGCCAAAACCGTC
>CAZKYQ010000138.1:0-5141 GCA_964556975.1 uncultured Ignavibacteria bacterium | reverse complement strand
CCTGCGCTTTGAGTGCTTCGTTTAAAATAGTACCGCTTCCAAGCAAGTGGGCTTTCGGCCTCGAGCCTGAAATTTCAGATTTTCTGAATTTATATATTCCCTTCAGGATTCCTTCCTCGGCCCCATCAGGCATCGGTGGCATTTTATAGAATTCATTCATGACCGTTATATAATAAAAAATATCCTCATGGGAATAGTACATTCTTTTAATGCCGTCTTTAATAATAACGGCAAGTTCATAAGCGTAAGCAGGGTCGTATGTTTTAAGATTCGGGACCGGATAGGCTAAAAGTTGGCTGTTGCCGTCCTGATGCTGAAGGCCCTCCCCCGCCAAAGTTGTTCTTCCCGCGGTGCCCCCTATGAGAAATCCTCTTGTCCTCATATCGCCGGCAGCCCAGATCAGATCGCCGATTCGCTGAAAACCAAACATTGAATAGAAGATAAAAAACGGTATCATATTTATTCCGTGGGTGGAATATGAAGTCCCCGCCGCAATAAACGAGGACATCGCGCCCGCTTCGTTGATGCCTTCTTCCAGGATCGCGCCATCAATAGACTCTTTGTAATAAAGCAGGCTTTCCTTATCGACAGGTTCATAATTTTGTCCCACCGGCGAATATATTCCGATCTGCCGGAACAATGCCTCCATTCCAAATGTACGCGCCTCATCCGGGACAATAGGGACGATATTTTTGCCAATATTTTTATCCTTTAGGAGCTTAGAAAGAAGGCGCACAAAAACCATGGTAGTCGCGATTTCACGTTCACCGGTACCTTTTAAAAATTCATCAAAGATATCATCGGGCGGAAGTTTTATTGGTTGAACTATTGAACTTCTCTTGGGCAAATAGCCGCCAAGCACTTCTCGGCGCTCCTTAAGATATTTAATCTCATCACTATCATCGGGAGGCCGGTAAAACGGAGCGTCGGCTATATCGTTATCAGAAATTGGGATTCCAAACCTGCTTCTGAATTCCCGCATCTCCTGTTCATTGAGTTTCTTCTGCTGATGAGTGATATTCTTGCCTTCCCCTGCCTCTCCAAGGCCGTAGCCTTTTATTGTTTGTGCGAGAATAACCGTTGGCGATCCTTCATGTTCAATCGCGGCTTTATAAGCCGCATATACTTTCGCAGGGTCATGGCCGCCGCGCCGGAGCTTGCGGATTTTTTCATCGGAATAATTCTCAACCATTTTCAAAAGTTGAGGATATTTCCCAAAGAAATCCTTTCTGATATAATCCCCGCTTGATACGGTATATTTTTGGCTCTGGCCGTCAACATATTCATCCATTCGCTTAACAAGAAAACCGTCTTTATCCTTTTCCAGAAGCGCGTCCCAGTCGTCGCCCCAGATTACCTTAATGACGTTCCAGCCCGCCCCGCTGAAAGCAGCTTCCAATTCCTGAATGATCTTCCCGTTTCCGCGTACAGGGCCGTCCAGCCTTTGTAGATTACAGTTTACAACAAAAATCAGGTTGTCGAGCTTAGCCCTGGAGGCAAGCGTGATGGCGCCCAGAGATTCCGGTTCATCCATTTCCCCATCGCCAAGAAACGCCCAGATTTTCTGGTCAGATTTTTTGTTCAACCCTCTATCCTCAAGATAGCGGTTAAATCGCGCCTGATAAATGGCCATAATGGCGGTCAGTCCCATAGATACTGTTGGGAAATTCCAGAAGTCGGGCATCAGCCAGGGATGAGGATATGATGACAATCCTCCGCCCTGTTTCAATTCCCTGCGGAAATTCTCAAGATCGTTTTCGGACAATCGCCCCTCAAGAAACGCCCGCGAATAAATCCCCGGAGCGGCGTGGCCCTGAAAATAAATAATATCGGCTTCCTGAGATTTATTTACGGCCCGAAAAAAATGGTTGAAACCAACCTCTAAAAGAGTCGCGGATGAAGCAAAAGATGATATATGCCCGCCGATGCCATGTTCTGTTCGGTTAGCGCGAACCACCATTACCATGGCATTCCATCTTATAATGCTCTTAATGCGCCGTTCTATTTCCCTGTTCCCCGGATATGGAGGCTGTTGATCGACAGGGATTGTATTTATATATGGCGTGTTTGCTGGACACTGGAACGGAATGCCCAGTTTTTGGGCCCTCACCTGAAGCGCGCGCAGAAGATCCCGCACTCTTTCGGAACCCTGATTCTCAAACACATATTGAAGCGATTCCAGCCATTCCCGGTTTTCAACTTCAACAAGCTTGTCGTTTTTTGATTTGCTTTTATTGTCCATATTGAATCCTAAATTGCAAACGCTGGAATTTTCCAACGGGTTCCTTTTGAGATGAATTTTAGCATATTACTGTATTAATAGAAAGTAGATTATGCAGGCCCTACCTTAGATGTTGTAGAAAACAGTTCTCGATTTTGTTTTGTGTTCAGTTTATAATTGAATGCGCATTTAAACTGTTTTAAAGGAGGATGATTCATGCCATGTCTTGAAATTTCGATGCCTAAAACTGAACCGCGTATAAAAGAAAAACTATCGAAAGAACTCACAAGAGTTTTCGAAAAGGGTTCCGGCTTTGACGCGAAGATTTTCGGGATCAGGTTTAACGAATATTCCTATAATGAAGCGGCCAGCGGCGGAAAAATCTGTTTGTTCGACGAGACACGTCCATATATTCATTTTTTGCTTTATATTCCCCGAATCAAGCGAGACGTTAAGCAAAAGCTTGTGGAATCGTTTACCAGGGTCTTTACCGAATGTCTTGGAAAACCTATGTGGAAACCGGTAATCCATATCAGTGAACATCCTTATGACAATGTTGGCGTTGAGGGAAAACTGCTTTCCGATTTATATGGCGAATTGGCCCAAAGAAAATTCTATTATGATACTCAAGACGAATAAGCGCTATTTCCTTTGATATTATCTGAAAATCAACATCTTATTTCTCCACCGCATCACTATCACTATCTGTAATAATATTATCCGTGGCGGAAATGCTCATAAACAGGCGTAGATCTGTTTTTTCCATTAATACCAATCTTGAGGTAAAATATTCGCTTGAATATCCGATATATATTCAAAGATAATTGTTTCAAACTGTAACGTAAATTTCTACAAAAAGGGCGGGATTTGTTATCGAATAGGCTGGAAACGTCTGAAATACCGGATAATTTGTTAACTTTGTCTGAATTTACTCAATTATTGTTGCGCAAATGGAGGTTTATTGCTGTCTTTACGTTTGCCTGCATGTTTTCAACCGCGGTTGTCGCTCTATTAATACCAAACCAATATACGGCCAAGTCTACAATTTTACCGGCTTCGGCAAATCCCGGCGCCGCTGGAGGTTTGCTATCAGCTAACGATGTCCCCATGCTTGATATGCTGAGCTTGAATCTTGGCGACAATTCACCATCAGTTCTTTATCCGGAACTTCTGAAAAGCCGAATACTTGGAGATGAAATATTGAAGAAACAATATTCATTTGCTGAAAACGGCTCAAAAATTACAAAAGACCTCTTTCAATATTTCGACACGGACAATAATGATCAGGCTTATGCCAACCTAATGGAAGTAACGAATATTGAGTATAACAAAAAAACCGGAATTGTCGGCGTAAACAGTACAACAAAGGTTCCGGAGCTATCGGCTCAAATAGTAAACCAGTTTATTGAAAGCCTTGATGGCTATAAAAAGGAGAAATGGAAAACAGGCGCGGCACAAAACAGGGAGTTCATCGAATCAAGAATTATTGAAGTTAAATCAGAACTTCATCTTGCGGAAAACAATTTGAATAAATTTCGCAATAATAACCTGAATTATTATCTATCGACCGATCCTGATTTAATAACCGAACATAACCGACTAATCCGCGATGTCGAGCTTAAGAATCAGGTTTATATCACTTTAGCCCAACAATACGAGATGGCTATCATACAGGAAAAGAAAGAAAATCCGACTATTCAAGTTTTGGATTTCGCCCGGGCGCCTTCTATAAAGAGCGGCCCAATGAGAACAAAAATTACATTTGTTGGGTTACTGGCCGGACTTTTCTTATCGTCATTATTAGTTTTTCTCAACTTTAGATATCATCCTGAATACGAGTTAAATGATATAAAGAAGTATGCAAGAAAGTTGAATTTTATCCGTCGAAAATCTGAAAAGGAAAAAATCAAGCAAGATGTTTAATCTAATTGCGTTCATATCATTCATCAAATAATGCAATGTCGTGGAAAACAATGGGCAGGGGTTAAAACAATATGCCAATCATTAAACATGAACATCTAAAGCGGTTTATTCCTCCGGCAAAAGATCCTAATCGATTGCGGATCGCCCTTTCGCATGAATTTGTTGAGCTTTACCGGGGCGATAAAGATTTACGAATTGGAAAAATCCTGTGCCGCGATTATGGCTGTGAAATTGTCCATCTTGGAACCGATATTGCCAGCCCTGCCGACTCAAAAATATTCAATACATTGCAGTATCCGGTCGATAACGTTGGCCTATTGCCAGATGACTACTATCTTCTTTTAATGAAAACCCATTTGGTTTTTCATCGGCGGGGCAATATCAGCCTCGGCGGGTTTTTCAGATGGACAAATAGAATAATATCCGAACTTCTTCGCTGGAAACCTGATTTGATATTTGAAAACCCTTATCTTACTTTGACGCCTCGATCGTATATGACCTTTATCGCCTCGAAAATTCTTGGCATACCGTTGGTTTATATCGACTGCGGCGACATCTTTCCCGGTTTTGGGTTAAAACACAAACTGGTTTTGCCGGTTGAAAAACAAATAGCTAACCGTGCGGCAAACGTAATCACCTATAATCGCGCTGGCAAAAACAGGTTTATTAATAAATATGGGATGTTGCCCGATAAGATTCAAATACTGCCAAAGCCGGTCGATACATCGCGATTCAATCCTAATATTGATTGCCGGGACTTTCTTCACAAATATAATCTTGAGGGAAAATTTGTTGTGGCGTATTTTGGACGTCTTTGCGCTAACAAGGGCTCGAAACATCTTCTTTACGCCGCCGATATATTGCGCAAGCGCGGCGCACAAAAAGATATACTGTTTCTTTTTGTAGGAGGAAATATAGAAGCTGACCAGGCTTTGGAATTCAAATCCATACTGAAAAAGCTCAAGCTTGAAAACGTCATACTTACCGGAATGATCCC
>CAZKYQ010000137.1:1210-6882 GCA_964556975.1 uncultured Ignavibacteria bacterium | reverse complement strand
TTTTCTCTCTACTTAATCAGTAAATATTCCTTTTTCAAGATCTTTCCAACTACCTTCACGAATTTTTCCGGGTTTAGGTTTTGCAGGCTGTAAAGGTGCCAGCATGTTTTTTCCGGGAGTTTAAACTGAGGTTTTCTTTTCTTGGCCATGATGCCCCCTCTTTGTAAGGCATCCCGCCGAGATTACAATCTCAAAGAACTACTTTTCTTATCGGCAGGACGGCAATTCAATTAACGCTTTAAACCTGTTTCAATATCAATAGAAGCAAATTTTATTCCGAAGGTTAACGCGGACCGAATTATGATATTTTTCGCACAACAAGCTAAACATCAACGACTTGCATGGCTCACCCGTCCTTTTGGGAATCGCGATATTTGGTGCTTTATATGGGAATTATCCTATATATATTCATGCAAACAAATATATAACAATCTTCTTATGATGTTTTATTGCGGTTGATAAGGCTATTTTTCTTCGGAATTATCTGAATCATCTTCTTCAATGGCCGGCGGGAAATCTATCTGTGAAGGCGGACTGTTATCAACCCCTCTTCCGCCAAGCGCCTTTAATACTATATGCAATACCGCGCCGATCATCGGAAGAACCATAAAAACAAAGATGAATATGGCCCAAACAGGGTGATCGCTAAAAAACTGTAAGAACTCCTTTGTCATAGTTTTAATCTAAACGGATATTATTGGGGAGTCAAGTTTCATCGCATCGGAAACAGAATTGAATGACAATTATTTGACATATATTATTATTTGTATTTATATAAGGAACATGTTTTTTATTTCGAGAAATCATTCAGGCATTTTATTGCTGCCGCTGTTCCTAATCCAATTTCTGCTCGCATCATTCAATGCGAACATGGCAGAAAGCCAAAATCCCAAGACCAGATTCAGCCCTCCGCTTCAACTATTCTTTGACGCTACTTACGCAGGCGGAAAAATCGCGGAGATTGAATTTACCGAAAGCAATCCTTACCAATATGACGGAATGCAAGTCCGCGAAATCGAATGCAGAATTGAATCTTCGGGAATGTTTGATATCAACGGGCTATACCGCAGTATAATTGCCGAAGATTATTCGCTGGTTTACTTTAAAAGCGATGAGGGACAGTCCGGGAATAAGAGAATAACCGAATACCGGTTTGACTACCCAAGCAGAAGCGCAAAAGTTACCCAAATCAGAGTCTCTGGCCCGGATACATCCAAAACCACAAAAGAAATTAAGAATATCGATAAAAGATATTTTGACACGCTTTCAATGATACTTCGGTTGAGAGACAATTTTGATACGTTGACGGTCCCGGCTTTTATACCTGTATTCATGAAACAAAAGCAGGATTCCATATTAATTGAATCAAAAAAAGACGTTAGAATATCGGGGCAGGAAGGTGAATTAATCGACGCCGCGCTAATACGAGGGAAATTGCCGCATGTTCCTTTCCCCGGCTTCGGAAACCGAATCGAATTATATATTTCAAAAGATGAAAAAAGAGCGCCGCTTGGAGGCAGAATCCAGATGGCCCTGGGCTATATTGAAATAAATCTGCGAAATAAATAATTAATACCTTTGTCTGATATAAGCTTGACTATCGGGCGTTTCAAACTTAATATCCAATCGTTATGTTAGAGATCAGAGCAACGCGAGAAGACGAGCTTTTGAAAGTCGCCCGTTTATGGAAGGATTTTATGGCCTACAACGCCAATTTCAATAGCTCGTTTAGGACGAGTAAGAAAGCTATTGAGATATTTTCCAAAGAAATGCTTGATAAATTTGAACAATCCGATTGCAGGTTCGCTGTGGCCGATTTCGATGGCGAGCTTGTGGGCTTTTGTTATTCTTATATATCTCAAAAACCAAAATATTTCAAATTGAAAAAATTCGGGTTTATCGGAGACCTGTACGTTTCGCCGGAATACAGGCGTACCGGAATAGGCAGGGCCCTCGTAAAGGACGCTCTTAAATTTTTTTCAGGAAAAAAGATAAAACAGATAGAGCTTTTAGTAGCGATAAAAAATGAGAGTACAATAAAATTTTGGGGGTCACTGGGATTTGATCATTTATTGACGTGGATGTATAAAAGGAATTAATAGATGGCGATTAATAAAAACAATTCGGATTCTTTTAAGGGATACAAAGGAACCGCGCGCGCGAAATTAAAGGAGTTGGGAATTCAGGTTTGGTCGGATGTTGAGGTGAAAACCAATAAAGGGACATTTGTAGGCGTTATTCTTCCCCGCTCCGAAACAGCTGATGATAAGCATATTGTGTTAAAAATGCATAACGGATACAATATTGGCGTGCTTGCGGAATCGATCACCGAGGCGAAAGAGATCGGCTATAAAGAAGCTCATTATAAAATACCCGAACAGGAGTTTCCCAAAGATTCCGAAAAACCAAACGTTACATTGCTGGGAACCGGCGGGACCATAGCCTCAAGGCTGGACTACAGAACCGGAGCGGTTATACCGGCATTTTCGCCGGGAGAACTTTACGGCGCGGTACCGGAGCTTGCCGATATCTGCAATCTCGATACAAAAAAGCTGTTTGGCGTATTTTCGGAAAACATGGGGCCTGAACAGTACCAGATTTTAGCCGAATCTATCGGCGAGGAAATAGAAAAAGGCGTTGACGGCATTGTAATCGGACATGGCACAGACACAATGCACCATACCGCCGCCGCGCTGTCGTTTATGGTACAGGATTCGCCGGTTCCGATAATAATGGTCGGGTCGCAAAGATCATCCGACAGGCCGTCATCGGACGCCGCATTCAATCTGCAATGCGCGGTCTGGACAGCGGCGCATGCCGATATTGCCGAAGTAGCAGTCTGCATGTTCGGGCCGACTTCGGATAGATACAACCTGCTCCATCAGGGAACAAGGGTGCGCAAGATGCACTCGTCGTATCGTTCCACGTTTAGAACTGTGGGGGATGTGCCATTGGCAATGATCGAGCCTGGGAAAATGACGCTGATAAAAAAGAGTATTATCCGCCGCGGCAAAAAGCGCAAGCCTGTAATAGACCCTGTTTTCGACGACCGGGTGGCAATTGTATATTATTACCCCAACATGAAACCAGATATAATCGACAGCCTTGTGGAAAATGGTTACAAGGGAATTGTTATAGCCGGAACAGGCCTCGGCCATGTAAACAAGCCGCTATACGAGCCCCTCAAACGCGCCGTCGATTCCGGCGTATCGGTCTTTATGACTGTGCAGACGCTTTGGGGCTATGTACAAATGTTCGTCTATGACACCGGCCGCGACCTGATGGATTTGGGCATTGTTCCCGCCGCTAATATGCTGCCTGAGGTGGCATACGTAAAACTCGGCTGGGCGCTGGGGCATACGCATGATCCCGAAAAAGTAAAAGAGATTATGCTCACTCCCATCGCCAATGAGATCACCGAGCGGGAGCCTTTCGACGGCTATCTTATAATGCAGGGCGGCGTGCCCGAGGTTGAGGAGTTTATCGGTAAGCTGAAGTTGTAGGGGGATGCCCGATATGTGCTTATGCACCATGGGCGGAAAAGCATGCCACCCGGAGGGCGTTTTGTCAAACGCCCCTGATATGGAAGGGCCTGTGTCGTCATTCCCTGGATTCCCGATTAGAGATTTCGGGAATGACACATTGCGTATACAGCATTCAAACTTGTTAAGTTTCGATCAGGAAAGGGTTCCTGACCGCGCATATAACCCTCTGATTGCCAAGCGCCTGCTTGGGAACCATTCCTCAATATCATCGCGGGAAAACCCGAAAACACGGCGCAAATCACAAAAATAATCTTGCTAAAATCTATTCATGGCAATATTATATGATGTTATGTTAAAAGGCATTTTGAGCAGTATGAGGCCCGGCCATTGGGTTAAAAACCTGATCGTATTCGCGGCATTGATTTTCGCGCAGGCCTATACGGAGCCGGATAAAATAATTCTCACCCTGGCCGCTTTCGCCGCCTTTTGTTTTGGATCGTCGGCTGTTTATATAATCAACGACATATTCGACCGTGAAAATGATAAAAAGCATCCGGTAAAATCGAAAAGACCGATCGCATCGGGGGCGGTCTCTATCCCCGGAGCTATCGTTGCTGCAATTATATTATTTTTATTGTCGCTGGCTTTCGCGAGCTACGCCAATTTATTAACCGTCCTGGCCCTGCTTGTTTACATAATGCTAAACCTGGCTTATTCGGCTTTTCTAAAACATTTAGTGATTATTGACGTTATGTCAATCGCGGCAGGCTTTGTTCTTCGAGCGATCGCCGGAGGTTTCGCAATCGAAGTGCCGATATCTCCCTGGCTTCTGGTCTGCACGACGCTTCTGGCCCTGTTTTTAGGATTCGGCAAAAGGCGGCATGAGCTTGGGCTATTAAGCGCGGAAGCTGTCAATCACCGCAAATCATTAGAAAATTACTCGATGCCTTTTTTAGACCAAATGATTTCCGTTGTTACGGCCTCGACAGTTGTGGCCTACGCCTTTTATACCCTTTCGCCGGAAGTTGTAGATCGTTTTGGAACTGCCTGGCTTTCAGCGACCATTCCATTTGTACTATATGGGATATTTCGCTATCTGTTTTTGATTTTTCATAAGGAAATGGGAGGAAACCCGACAAAGTTGATGTTGGCAGATAAACCGCTTTTAGTATGCGTTTTATTATGGCTAATGACGGTGTTAATAGTAATTAACTGGGGATAAAGATATTTTATGAGCAATTCAAAACCAATTGTAGCTGTCCTGAAAACGAGACCGGAAACCGTTCTTGAGGATTATGTTCGCTTAGGCGAATTGGCCGGGCTTGCCAGCGCGCTTGATAATAAAAAACAAACCATATTAAAAGATAATATCTCCTGGCACCTGCCATTTCCGGGAGCAAACACTGTTCCCTGGCAGCTCGAAGGAACAATCAAATCGCTGAAAGCGGCGGGGCTTGATGATCTTGCGGCGGTGCATAACAATACCGTTGTGACCGACCCCTATGTTGGCGGGCGGCTCTTGAAGCTGAAACCGCTTTATGAAAAATATGGGATTACCGAACGATATAACAATGATCCGAATGACCTGAAATGGATTGTTTATAAGCCCAAAGCCAAAATGCTGGTATTAGATAGAATCTTTCCGGAGGGCATAAAAATACCGGAGTTTTTCCAGGATAAAAATATTGTCCATTTGCCCACTTTAAAAACGCATATATATACAACCACCACCGGCGCTATGAAAAACGCTTTCGGCGGGCTTTTGAACACAAAAAGGCATTATACTCATTCGGTAATTCATAAAACGCTTGTGGATTTGCTTAACATCCAGAAAGAGATTCATCCGGGGCTTTTCGCGTTTATGGACGGTACGACCGCGGGTTCCGGGCCGGGGCCTCGTACAATGATACCGCATGTGAAAAATTATATTCTGGCATCATCCGACCAGGTGGCTATCGATGCTGTGGCGGCAAAAATGATGGGCTTTGATCCCATGAGCATCGAGTTTATTCGAGTAGCGCATGAAGCCGGGTTGGGAAGCGGGCGAATTGATGAAATTGAAGTTGTCGGCGAAGATATTTCAGGGTTGAATTTTGGATTTAAAGTCGGCGATAACGTAGCCTCAAAAGTGGGAGATGTTTTCTGGTTCTCGCCGTTAAAAATATTTCAACGATTACTGTTCCATAC
>CAZKYQ010000137.1:0-1110 GCA_964556975.1 uncultured Ignavibacteria bacterium | reverse complement strand
TCGATTTTGGCTGGTCCGCGATATCGAATATTTTCGTGCTAATTGGCCTGACAGGATATGTATCTTCTGTGGGAGGCTATATAGTAGTGCTTTCAAAAACTCAGCTTTCTGTAGCATATCCCATACTAATGAGTACGGGCTACGCGTTGGTTGTACTTGTTTCATTTTTGTTTCTAAAAGAGGCTTTTCATCCTGTCAAATGGGCCGGTATTACGCTGATCTTATTAGGAGTAGTTCTTGTAAGCCTGAAAGGCTAAATCTCCGCGATTGAATTTTTATATATTTTTGAAACCACTCTTTTAATAATTCGTATTCAAATTAAGAAAGAGAGGGCGAGATCGCCGGAGGGTTAGGTTGGCCGCCTTGAACATCCGACGATCCCAGTTTCCATTGCAGAAAAACTGTTTGTTTGCCCTCAGCTAATTTAAAGGATAACGACAACGTATGAATTTGTCAATAATAAAACAAATAATCAGGAGGAAAAAATGAGAAAGCTCACAATAATCACACTTGGATTACTGCTTCTTTTGGCTGCCGCGGCTTCCGCCGGAAACCTTCCCGTTACCCAGGTTACCCAGATACTGGAACACAAATCATCCCTTGAATTGAGTGATTCACAGATCAAAAGGCTGGAAATTATCAGTAAAAACGCCGTAGAAGAAATGATCGAAGCAAAGGGACAAGCCAATATCAGGCTAATGGAAATCGAGAAGTTTACGTCAAATTGGACGAATTTGAACGGTACGGCCGTCAGAGGACTTATTAAAGAATATTATAAATTCATGGCCGAATATAAGTCCGCGGAAGTTAATGCTATTCTGCAAGCTCGCGCCATACTAAGTTATGAGCAGTTAACTAAGTTTCAGCAATTAGCGTCCATCGAAACCCTGATGATTGATATGGAAACAAGACTAACCATGAACTAAAGCACCGAATTTCGTCAGGAGCCCGCGGGGCTCCTGACCTACTCTCTGAGCTCCCAGGCTCCAGTAAATTCCTCGGAGTCTTTTATAATAATCCCTGTCTCGAATCCCTCCGGGACAGGGAATATTTTTTATGGGGGATAGGAACATAATTTGATTTTCCGTTGCGTCAGGTCGGAGAGCGGTG
>CAZKYQ010000136.1:0-6893 GCA_964556975.1 uncultured Ignavibacteria bacterium | reverse complement strand
AAAGACGGCGGCAACGCTATCGATGCCTCTATCGCTATCTCCGCCGCGCTCAATGTTACCGAGGGCTATAATACCGGCATGGGAGGCGGCTGTTTCATCATGGTTTATCTGGCAAGTACAGGCGAGGTCTACGCAATCGACGGCAGAGAACGCGCGCCCTTGAAAGCCGAACGGGATATGTACATCGATAAAAAAAGCGGTTCGGCCTATCCCGGCCTTTCAACCGAGGGAGTTACCGCTACCGCAACTCCCGGTACGCCCGCCGCACTGGAACTTGTTCACAAGCGCTGGGGAAGCCGGCAATGGAGCACGTTGTTCGCTCCCGCTATCGCTGTCGCCGATACTGGGTTTGCCATATCGAGAACTTACGCTGAACACCTGCTTTACTCCAAAGATCGCTTGATTCAATATGCCTCGACTAAGGAACTGTTTTTCCCTCCGGGCGATTCGCTTCCCATGATATTCGGGCAAATGCTCGTCCAAAAAGATTTAGCGAGACTGCTTGACAGCCTGGCTGTAAACGGCGCCGGTTGGTTTTACCGAAGCGGGTTTACAGAAGATTTTGTCAAATTCGTAAAGAAAAACAATGGCTATCTCACAAAAAAGGATTTCGAGGAATATACGGCAGTTGTTCGAGAGCCTATCCACGGCCGTTTTCGCGGGTACGATATTTACTCCATGCCGCCTCCGTCATCGGGCGGGATTCATGTAGTGCAAATTTTGAAAATTCTCGAACCGTTTCGCCTTAGCTATTGGGGCGTGGGATCATCGGAGACGATTCATCTTCTTGTCGAGGCTATGAAGCGGGCATTTGCCGACCGCGCTTATTATCTCGGCGATCCCGATTATGTCGATGTTCCGGTAAGCGGTCTTTTGGATACGCTTTATCTTGCGGAACTTCGCCAAAGTATGAATCCGTATGAAGCCTCTGATATCCGCGGGCCGGGAACCTTGCCCGGTTATGAAAGCTCGGAGACAACCCATTTTTCAGTGATAGATTCCATGGGGAACATGGTAGCGATGACATCCAGCCTGAACACAAGTTTCGGTTCGGGAGTGGTACTGCCGAACTACGGTCTGTTTTTAAATAACCACATGGATGATTTTTCCCTTCAACCGGGTACGCCGAATTATTACGGCCTTGTAGGGTCCGAGGCCAATTCAATTCAAGCCGGCAAAAGGCCGCTGTCGTCAATGTCGCCGACTCTCATCTTAAAAGAGGGGAGACCCGCTGGAATATTCGGTTCACCCGGCGGACCGAGAATTATTACAACGGTCGTTCAGACTATGCTGAATGTGATTGAGTTCGGGATGAATATTCAGGAAGCCGTAGATTATCCCCGAGTGCATCATCAGTGGAAACCCGATATCGTTTTTGTCGAGCCGGATATATCGTTTGATACTATTAAGAATCTAAAATCCAAGGGACATGAAATTTATCGCTCCGGCGAATGGTCATCCGCTCAATGTATTTGGATAGATCCCGAGACCGGATTTATTACTGGCGGAACCGATAGCCGATCAGAGGGAATCGCGACGGGATTTTAATTACTTACAGCATATTAATAGAAAAGCCCCTCCAAGAGGGGCTTTTATCATTTCACAGTTTTGATTTCTTTTTTATACTGGGCGGACCTTAATTGCCTCAGGTCCTTTCGTTCCTTCCGAAGTTTCGTATTCAACGGTTTCGCCATCGCTAAGCGCGCGGAAGCCGTCTTTTTCAATGTTTGAGTGATGAACAAAAAGGTCATTCTCACCGCTGTCGGGAATGATGAAACCATACCCTTTCTGAGTGTTAAACCACTTTACTTTGCCTGTAGCCACGTTAATCTCCTTAAACCCTTTCGGGGTGACAAAATTAATTCCCTCAAAGTTAAACAGGGAGCCACCCACGAGGGATATGGATAACTCCTAAATATCATTATCATAATATAGTATTATCGGCTAAAGTCAAACAATATCTTCATATTATTTTAATAAAATTTAAAAAATAATTGACACGCTGGTCAATAATAACTATGCTGAATTTGAGGTTGAAATGAAAAATTCGGGTGAAAAATATGATGTTATTATTGTTGGGACCGGATTCGCATCATCATTTTTCCTGTCCGCGTATCTTCAGATTGCCGGAGCAAAAGAGCGAATTCTGGTATTAGAAAGGGGAAAGTACGATTCCCATGAATGGCAACTGGAAAATCGAAGCTCATCGAGTATTCCTTATAACCGCTTATATATTAACAGGTACGAGAATAAGAAATGGCATTTTGCCCCCGGTTTTGGAGGTGGATCAAAAATATGGTGGGGATGTACTCCTAGATTGCTGCCCAACGATTTTCGTTTGAAAACTGCCTATGGCGTGGGAAAAGACTGGCCTTTAGGCTATGATGATCTTGAAAAATATTACTGCCGGGCGGAAGAGATCATGTCAATTTCCGGGCCTGAAAATGACGCTTTGTTTCCTCGAAGCAGGCCTTATCCGCAGCCTCCGCATCTTTTATCCGATCCGGATAAAATCCTTCAAAAGCATTATCCTGATCTATATT
Source organism: uncultured Ignavibacteria bacterium (assembly GCA_964556975.1). Taxonomy (GTDB): domain Bacteria; phylum Zixibacteria; class MSB-5A5; order UBA10806; family UBA10806. The sequence continues at coordinate 4,350 of CAZKYQ010000136.1, read as the reverse complement.
TCCCCCAGCCGACCGCAAGATCGAGAATCGCGACCGCAAAACGGAATAATTGCTGTGTGGCGGGGGTCTGTGATATTTGCCCGGTTGACGCGAAATTTACTATACTGAACGGGCTTGATAATATTTACCGCGATTCACGAGTTACTCTCGAGCTGAACGCCGAAGTGAAAAGCGTTGGTAGTAAGGGAAATATTGTAACTTCTATTGAATATTTCAAAAATGAAAAGACGAATACCGCTTCGGCGCAATTAATAGTCCTTGGCGCCAGCAGCCTTTTTAATCCGTTTATTTTGCTCAAATCGGGATTTGATCATCCCATGCTCGGTAAGAATCTTAATGAGCAGATTTCAAAATATGCCATAGTTGAACTCGACGGCATAGACAACCTGCAGGGAAGCACCAGCATAACGGCGAATGGATACATGCTCTACGATGGCGCGCACAGATCGGAGCGGGCGGCCTGCCTGATGGAGTCATATAATATTGCTCATCTTAACGGCCTTCGGAATGAAAAAGGAAAATGGCGCCAGCGAATGAGGTTTAAGTTTATTTTCGAGGTTCTTCCAAATACGAATAACTTTGTGAAAATAAGTGATGATGATCAGGATAAGCCGGAGACTGTATATTCGGGGTTCTCTAAATACACGAAAAACATAATTAATAAACTTCCGGATATTTTACCGAATTTGCTTAGCCCGTTGCCGGTAGAGAAAATCGAAATAGCCGATGATCTGAATGTTTCCGATGGACATATTATAGGTACTACCGTTATGGGAGATGATCCAGAAACCAGCGTTGTTGATAAGGACCTCAAACATCATAAATTCAGAAATTTAATGGTTCTCGGCAGCGGATCGTTCCCCACATGCCCGCCTGCCAACCCGGCATTGACAATCTCCGCGTTATCATTACGGGCGGTTGACTATCTTTAAAAATAGAAATTAAGGACCTTGGCTTGTCGAAAAATCTGAGCAGAAGAAAATTCATCGGTGTTTCTATTTTGTCGGGGCTGTCTCTTTATGTGGGGGGCTGGTGGTTTTTCAAGGCCCGCAAAAGAGAGGCCGCCGATATAATTATCTCTATTTTACATAAAAAATTGCCCTACCTGGAACTTGACGAAACAGGCCTGAATAATTTTGCCCTGGATTTTCAAAAGACTTTATCCGAAAAACAGGTCTTAATAGGTACATGGGCGGGACTGCTCAAGCCTATTTACTCCATAGTTGATATTTTTAAGTTTGTGCCTTTCTCAAAAAAATTTGAGCAATTTGAGGGATATGTCGTTACTATTTTCCTTCTATCCAGCGACTTTTTTTATAATGGCGGGGATGCTTCGAGGATTATTAATTACAGGTCGTTTTACGATCCGTATGAGTCAGGATGTGATAATCCCTTTGCGGTTTATAACTAATGTTTTTATTATTACTGAATATTTGAATAATATTGCTTGAGAGGTGTAATAAACTAAGAGCATACTTTTTTAAGGAGAATTAATGCAGTGTTTAAATTACAAATGCCCCAAATGTTCCAACACTCAATATGACCTTGGCGAAATCAGGGCCGCGGGCGGGTTTTGGAGTAAGATTTTCGATGTTCAAGGGAGCAGGTTTACGTCTCTTACATGTACCCAATGCAGGTACACCGAATTTTTCAAAGCTAAATCCAATATGATGGGTAATATTTTCGATTTCTTTACGAATTAACCATAGAGTAGATACCGCCTTTCTGTCTTTCCTGCGAAAGTCTAATTCACGCTGAACCAAGACAGCAGGAGCCTTGATAAAATCTATTATTCTCATTTTAAAAGGTATTTTATAACCGGATAAAAAATTTATTAATACTGCTATCTTTGAATAAATCTTACCAAATTGAATCCAAGTAGAAATATATACTCTATAATCAGATCCTCCTTTAGTCCTATATTTTTCAATATTTTCCAAAGAGATTTCTAAATCTTTTATATCTTTTTTGGTAAATATCTTAAATTTTCGTAAATCTGTTATAATCGAATTTTTAAACAATATTATTGTATTAAAAAAACTCATGCCTAGATTGTTCTAAATTTCTGTAGGTATTTAATTCTAATTGACGTTTTAAAAGATATTCTCTTGCTTTTTCAACTCTGTTCATATTTATTCCTATCACTCCCCCCGCCCGCTACCAAGCATCATCCCGATAGGCTTCAAGGCCTCAACATGATCGCAAACGATCTTCACCGTAACCGTAATCGGCACTGCAAGCACAATCCCGATAAAGCCCCAGAGCCAGGCCCAGTACATCACGGAAACCAATACCGCCGTCGTGTTCAGATCGACCGAGTCCGAAGTCAGTTTGGGCGTGATAATGTTGGCCTCGATAAATTGCACCACCAGAAAAAATATCGCCACCCAGAACATATACAGCACTGAATTATGCTGAATGCCGGCCACAACAATAGGGGGGATGGCGCTTAAAAGCGCGCCGATATAAGGCACCAGGTTCATGATACCGACAAGCGGCCCCCAGATATAAGCGTACCGGACCTTGAAGATCAAAAGACCGATGGTTACAACAATAGTAAGGCCGATCACCACTGAAAACTTGACCCTGATGAATCCTTTGAGCTGTCTGTTGATCTCGCTGAAAATCTGCTCGGTTGCGTCCGATTGTTTGCTGCCGAAAACAGATTTCAGCTTTCGGGTAAACACAGCGGAATCGATCATCATAAACATCGTTAAGAAAAATATCAGGAATAGCCGCGTTAACGATGATGTAACCGAGCCGACACCCTTAAAGAAATAACCGGTAACGTTTTGAATCTGGTTCATTTCGAGGTCGATTTTTTGCGGATCGCTTAAATCTCCGGGAAGATATTTCAGGTATGACGAAAACGAATGCTGAAGATTATTTATCGTCTCGACAACTTTTTCCTTATATAACGGCGCAACCTCGGCGAAATCACCTATTTGTCCGAATAGAAGAATTACCAATAGCGTTATAATGCCGATCGCGATCAACATAACAATCAACACCGCGAAAACATGCGGTATCTTTATCCGCTTCAATAAATCGACCAATGGAAGCAATACATATGACAATGCCGCCGCGATAATAAGCGGTACGATTATTGGCCGGGCGTAAAAGAAAAATGCCGTGCCGACAATCAATGCAAGCACTGGCATCACGATTGTCTGTATATCAAGTTCTCTTTTTCCGTTCATCATTCCCCCGGATTATAGATTTATTCGCCAGATTAATTTGTACAATAAACGGTCAAGCGGGTCAACCATTATCGGATTAGATTATCATCTTTTTAAATTCGGCCTCGTTGATAATATCCACTCCCAATTTGCGGGCCTTATCAAGCTTGCTTCCGGGATCGGCTCCCGTAAGCACGTAATCTGTCTTCTTGGATACCGATGATGTTACCTTGCCGCCTTGCCTTTGAATTTCCCCTTTTGCCTCCGCTCTAGAATAATCTTCAAGCGTACCTGTAATTACAAATGTCTTGTCGGAGAAAACGCCCTTTTTTTTTGTAACGGTTTCTTCGGGGAATTTTACTCCGTTCTTTTTCAGCCGCTCCAAGATTGAGATATTGTTTTTATCGTGGAAAAAGCGGTTTATAGAATTTGCGACTATCGGCCCGACTCCTTCGATTAATTGAAGTTGCTCAAGGGAGGCTTGCCGCAGTTTATCCATTGAACCGAAATGAGACGCCAGAAGCCCGGCGGTATTTTCACCGACACCTAAGATACCAAGTCCGAACAGTATTCTCGATAGCTCCCTGCTTTTTGAATTTTCAATTGAATCGATCAGGTTCCGCGCCGATTTTTCACCCATCCGTTCCAATTTTATCAATTCGGATTGTTTTTTATAAAGCAGATACAGGTCCGCGATATCATTTACGATTTTTTTTTCTACAAATGCCTCAACGGTCTTGTAGCCGAGTCCATCGATATCCATTGCCGCCTTCGATGCGAAATGAAATATCCGCTCCACCTGTTGGGCGCGGCAATATAACGATGGGCATCTGATTGCCGATTCGCCCTCGGCCCTATCAACCGCTGCTCCGCAGACGGGGCAGAAATCCGGCATCTTGAATTTTTTCTCTTTACCGGTTCGTTTTTCGACAATAACCTTTACTATTTTAGGGATAACATCGCCCGCCCTTTGCACAATTACCCGGTCGCCGATCCGTATGTCTTTGCGTCTGATCTCATCCTCGTTGTGTAAGGTCGCCCGCGATACTGTTACGCCGCCGACCGAAACCGGATCAAGATGAGCAACCGGCGTAAGGGCGCCGGTCCGTCCAACCTGTACGTCGATATACTCTACAACAGTTGTTTTTTGAACAGGCGGGAATTTCCAGGC
>CAZKYQ010000135.1:3353-7101 GCA_964556975.1 uncultured Ignavibacteria bacterium | reverse complement strand
CGGGCGCGGGGTTGGAACGGTTCTGTATGATTTTGCAGAACAGCGAAACCAATTACGGTACCGACCTTTTCACCGGGCTTCTCGAAAAGGTCTCCGAGATTTCAGGCGTAGAATATTCAGAAGGAAGTAAAGGCGCATCTCACCGCGTTATAGTCGATCATGTTCGCGCGTTGACATTCGCGATCGCTGATGGCGGAGTTATATCCAATGAGGGACGGGGCTATGTTCTACGGCGTATTCTAAGAAGGGCTGCATGGCATGGACAGCTCTTGGGGTTGCATGAACCATTTCTTTATAAAGCGGTAAGCCCCTTGGTTGAGCTTATGGGCGGACATTACCCTGAGATCAAATCCAAACAAGGCCACATTGAACTCGTGCTGAAATCCGAGGAGGAACAGTTCGGACGGACGCTTGATACGGGATGTGAGAAATTCGAGAATATTGCTAAAATTGTTAAATCATCAGGATCAAAAATAATCCCTGGCGATTTGGCCTTCCCTTTATATGATACCTATGGTTTGCCAATAGATCTTATCGTGGTCATGGCCAAAAAACGTGGACTACAGGTTGACATGGAGGGCTTTGAGAGTGAGCTGGTAAAGCAGAGGGAGAGATCGAAGAAAAGCGCCACATTTTATCTTTCCCCCAATATGTTGAGTGGCATAAATCGCCCGCCCGATATTGACCCGTTTGTGGGTTACAAGGCTGAAACCTATCGCACAAATGTTCTTGCCGCCACCGCATTTCCGGGATTGCAGGATGAACTGGTACTTTTGCAAACACCGTTCTATGCCGAAAGCGGTGGACAGGTGGGAGACAAGGGGATAATTGAGTGTGATCACTTCACGCTCAGGGTTGATGAAACACATTATGTTGGTACGGAAAGAGTCCATAAAGGGACAGTGGAAAGGGGATCAATCCCCGACACGTACGACGGAATAGTTACTGCAACCATTGATTCCCCCCGCCGCGCGGACATCCAGCGTAACCACACCGCTACACATTTGTTACATAAAGCGTTGAAAGAAGTACTCGGAGATCATGTCAATCAGTCCGGTTCGCTTGTGGATAATAAGAAGTTACGTTTTGATTTTACGTATCCGAAAGCGTTGACCGCCGAGGAGATAAATAAAGTCGAAAATAAAGTTAAAGAGAAAATTTCAGAAAAACTTAAGATGCATACACCAGAAAATGACGATTCCCTAAAAGACTTGACCATAGAAAAGGCGAGAGAAATGGACGCCATGGCATTGTTCGGAGAAAAGTACGGCGACATCGTTCGGGTTATCAAAACCAGCGATAATTACTCTATAGAACTTTGCGGCGGCACTCATGTAAAGAACACCGCCGATATAGGCGATTTCTTTATAGTCCAGGAAGCCGCTATCGCCGCCGGAACGCGCCGGATAGAGGCTTATACGGGAACAAGACTGCAGGAATATTATAAAGAACAGAAAGAGATAATTACGAGAATCAAGGATTCGCTTGGGAAGAATATCAGAGAGTTATCGGTTGAGGATGTCTCTGAATTGAAAAGTGTTGTATCACAGGCGGACAGGCGGATTCTTAAAAGAGAAAACCTCGAAAAAGAAGTCAGCGACTTTCTTGCCGCGATAGAGATCTTTCGGAAACGTCAGAAAAAAGAAGAGCAAAGCAGGCTTTCCATCGAAGCCATATCTTTGAAACCGGCGGCGGATATTTCAGGCGGCAAGCTGTTAGTATATGTTGTCTCGGCTAAGGACATGTCAGAACTGATGGTCTTTTCCGATCGCCTGAGACAATTTCATAACGATTCAACTGTAGTAATAATATCCCGAAGCACCGGCGGCATAGCTGTTACATCCAGGGATGATGATTTCAAGCAAAACGTCTTTAGTGAAATAAAATCAATATCAGGCGCGCGCGGCGGCGGTAAGCCGACCATAAGAGGATCAATGCCCAAAAATAAAATCGACACCGTAATTACAGGCTTGAAAAAGAGATTTGGATAATAAATGAAAACCTTTGAAAGACTTCTTTCCATAAGAAAGAAAAAGAAAACCGGCTTTCTTGTGCTTCTCGACCCTGACAAAAAATCACCCTCGACTCTGGCCAAGTTTGCTAAGATGATGGAAACGGCAGGAGCAGACGGTTTCTTAATCGGATCTTCCATTATGATATCATCGGAATTTGACAAGGCAGTAAGGGCGGTGAAGAAGGCTATCAAATCGCCACTGATAATTTTCCCGAACTGTTCGAGAATGCTTTCCGGTTCCGCGGACGCTTTGCTGTTCACGTCGCTTATTTCGGGACGAAATCCAAATCTGTTAATCGACGAACAGATGAGGGCGGCGCCGGTAATCAAATCTATGGATTTAGAACCGATCGCTACCGGTTACATGTTAATTGAATCGGGCAATTTAACATCGGTTTCTTATCTTTCCAACACGACACCTATCCCCAGAGACAAGCCGGAAATAGTAAAAGCCCACGCGCTTGCGGCTGAATATCTTGGAATGAAATTAGTCTATCTCGATGCGGGTTCGGGCGCGTCATTGCCGATTTCACCGAATATTGTCAAGGAAGTTCAAGAATATATAACTCTTCCTATCATCATAGGCGGCGGCATAACTGACCCGTCGTACGCCAGAAGAATCGCTTCAGCGGGAGCGTCCTTTATCGTAATAGGCAATGTTCTCGAAAATGATAAGACCGGAACGCTTGCGAAAGAATTCGCGGATTCAATTCATAATAACGGAACAGGTTGAAATGGACAAAGAGGCATCAATAAATAAAATCCGGTTGGCATTGAAAAGTTCGGCTGATCTTAAATTAAAAATTGCCGAAAGCATGACAGAAACGATACATGAAGTTGCGGACATAATCGCCTCGGCTCTGAAAAAGGGCAATAAAATATTGTTTTGCGGCAATGGCGGTTCAGCTGCCGACAGCCAGCATCTGGCTGCCGAGCTTGTTGTTCGTCTTACCGGAGAAATTAATCGCGGCGCTCTTCCGGCCATAGCATTGACTACGGACAGTTCGATACTTACTGCCTGCTCAAATGATTTCGGTTTCGAAAATGTCTTCTCCCGGCAGGTGGAGGCGCTTGGGAAAAGGGGCGATATACTTTTTGCGATCTCGACATCGGGAAATTCTCAAAATGTTATACAAGCGGTAAGCGCCGCCCAAAAACTCGGAGTAACGGCTATTGGCTTGCTGGGCAACGGCGGCGGGAGGCTTGCGGAATTTATTGATTATTCTCTTATTGTTCCATCGAATGATACGCAAAGGATCCAGGAGACGCATATCACACTTGGACATATTTTGATAGCATTAGCCGAGGAAGGTATTTTTTCATGACAACAACTGGAGGGAAGCTCGCGCGCGATTCCTTCTGGATGATTTTGGTACAGATCTTCGGACGATGCCTTACTTTGTTATTCTCTATCTACGCCGCCTCGACCCTTGGGGTTGAAAAGTTTGGCTTATATGGATTTATAATGGCAATTATAACTGTAATTGCTTCCATATCTGATTTTGGGGCCAACACATTTCAAATCAGACAAACGGCGATATTGTCCGAATCGGATAAACGTAAACTTTTACTGGCCAGTTCCCTGGCCGTGCGTGCGGCTCTCGGGTTTTTAGGGTTATTGCTTATTATAATATTATCCTTTGTTTTGTCTTTAGACGAAACTGCCAGTTGGTTGCTAATACTGTTCGGAGTAGGGATGTTTTTCAATAATATAGGCGGAGCATTTTCATATTC
>CAZKYQ010000135.1:0-3253 GCA_964556975.1 uncultured Ignavibacteria bacterium | reverse complement strand
TTACGGCGATTCTTGTAACAATATATTATAAATCCGATTATATAATTCTGGAATATTTCAGAGGAACGGCGGAAGTCGGGCTTTATAATGCCGCCTATGTGGTAATTAGCGCTTTGATATTTTTGCCAACGACAATATCAACAACTTTCCTGCCGAAATTATCGCTTTATTACGAGAGTAATTCTCGTAAGCTTGAAATTGCATATAAATACGTGTTTAAATATCTTTTTTTTGCAGGTTTTGGCCTCGGGTTCGGAGCGGTTGCGGTATCATCCGATCTGATAGCGGTAATTTATCCGGACGAATATTCATCCGCATATCTTGTCCTTAACATATTGATATGGGCCTTGGCTTTGATTTTTGTAAATTCGATGCAGGGTAATATGCTGATAGCCACGGGGAAGCAGAAACTATTGCCGTACATCACCGGGACAGCCGCAGCTGTAAATATCGGTCTGAATTTGGCCGTTATACCGCGCTATGGTATGCGGGGGGCGGCCCTTACAACTGTTCTTGCCGAGGTTATCGCCGGAGGATGCTGCATATACATATTAAGAAACTTCAACGGACCTTCCAATATCGCGCGCGTTGCCGTTAAAACATTGATCGCGGGATCAGGCATGTATCTGTTTCTGATCGTTATGCAGAATTATTCGCTGTTTATTAGGATACCTTCGGGAATAATCATCTACTTTGCAATATTGGCCGCAATAAAGGGAGTAACAAAAGCCGATTTACAACCCTTAAGGGAGATGTTAAGGCGTGGTTGATACCGACCCCAACGTTAGAGTCTGGGACAATTACTGGAAAACCGAGAATCCCGTATACGGCTCTCATAAGGTTATGTTGGAATATATTCGAAAGCACGTTCCCTCCCAAGACTCCATAATAATGGAGATCGGCGTGGGTTCCGGCGTGGACGCGATTGAAATCGCCAACGCAGGACATACAGTAATCGCATTGGACATTTCCAGAGAATCTTTGAAATTAATGAAGTCGAACGCCAGGGGAAAGCCTATTGAGCTGATACCCGTTATAGGGGACGCCTTAAATCTGCCCTTTAAGGATAACTCGTTGGATTTTATATATCATCAAGGCGTTATGGAACATTTCAAGAACCCTTTGCCCTTTTTGGCCCAGCACAAAAAAGCCTTAAAGAATGGCGGAAAAATGTTGGTGGACGTTCCGCAGACCTTTACGATTTACACGTTTAAGAAGAAATGGGCAATGGCGAAAAACAAATGGTTCGCCGGATGGGAAACACAATATACTCCGGTAGGATTGCGGATGATACTAAATAAGACCGGTTTGAAAGTAATCGAGATTTACGGACGCGATTTTGATTTTATTCCCTTCATCTGGCTAAGCAATATCGAAAGGCTTGGCGAAAATAGATTTGGACGTCCTATATTCCCTCGCTTTATAAGCAAGCCGATAGGCCTCGCCTGGCGGCTTTTCGAGCGATCAGCGATATCACAATATTTCAAACATTGTATTGGGGCTATAGCGCAAAAAGGGGAAGATGTTATCTGATGCCGGCCACTATTGAATTCGCCATATATCTATTATGCTCTTAATGCGGATTGTCAAATCAACTTACTGAAAGGTCGAAGTATTATAAATATGAGGGAGAGAAGAAAAATCGCGATAGATATCCGAGGTGCGCAGGATGGCTTCAAAGATCATTGGCACAGAGGTATTGGCCGATTTGTTACCGCCCTCGGTTCCCGGTTACCGGATATGATGCCGGAGTATGATATGTATTATTTTTTTGACGCCCGCTACCCGTTGCCGAAATTCCAGTTGCCGAGTCGGGTTGAACTGATTCCCTGCGGAAATGCTATAGCGTCGACAAACAAGCTGGAAATTATACGGACACAGTTATTTATAAGAAAAACGTTAAATAAGCTAAAGCCAGATTTGACACTTTTCTTTTTCCATGAGGATGGAATATTGTTCTGGCCGGGAAGCGTTATGTTCGTTTACGATTTGATACCGGATTTATTTCCTCAACTTTATGGAACTAAAAATAACATCATTAGAGTTATTAAACATTTTCTAACAACTAAAATAGGGCGGCAAGCGGACTTGATTCTAACTATTTCCGAAAACACTAAAAGAGACATTATTAATATCTGGGGAATGAATGAAGATAAAATCTCTGTAGTATATGCGGGGGCGGATACCGATCATTTTTCCCCTCGCGGTCCTGATGAGATAGAACAAGTACGACAGAGGTATAAGCTTCCGGATAAGTATCTCTTTTACATCGGCGGAATAGACGCACGAAAGAATGTAGAAGGCTTAATAAGGGCTTTCTCCATAGTATGTCGCGAATTTAACGAGATCGGACTTGTGATCGGGGGCAATTTAGAATCGCAGAAGGAGTTTCCGGCCCTTCGGCGCCTAATTGAAACTATGGGGTTATCGGAAAAAATTATACTGGCGGGTTTTATTTCGGATGAAGATCTCCCAACTGTTTATTCGGGTTCCGACGCTTTTGTTTTCCCGACTCTATATGAGGGATTCGGATTGCCGGCATTGGAATCCATGGCTTGCGGTACACCCGTTATTACATCAAGGACATCATCTATTCCAGAGGTGCTGGGGGAGCTGGCTTTCTATTTCGACGCTTCAGATCCTATAAACATGGCGGGACAAATGAAGGAAGCGATTATCAACAAAAATCGACGCGATGAGCTTAGTACGATGGGCCCCGTCCGGGCCAAGGCCTTCGGCTGGGAAAAGGTAGCATCCTTAACCGCTAAGGCGTTGGTCAAAATGCTCTCGGCTCAGCGATGAATGACATCAGGCTTTTCCTGGACGGCGCAAATGAATAATATGCTAAAAATAGCTATTGACGCGCGAAAAATAGCCGACGGCGGAATCGGCACATATCTAAGGAATATTCTATTAGAGTGGTCAAAGGTAGAAATCAAGGCCGATCTATTTCTTTTTTCCCACTCGAAAGACAGATCAATTTTAGAAAAGCTTGGCGATTTCGCAAAAATCATTCCTCACGATTTTCCTAAATACTCGCTTTCTGAAATGTATTCGTTCCGAAAACCGCTTCTCAAAATTAATGCCGACATGTTTTTCACGCCTCATTACACGCTGCCATTTAATCTTCCCTGCCCGGCAGTGGCCACAATACATGATTTAATACATTTGCGTATGCCCGCCAGGTTCGGCATTTTAGGGAAAGCTTATGCCAAATTTATGATTAACCATACTTGCAAAAATAGCTCTCACG
>CAZKYQ010000134.1:0-7266 GCA_964556975.1 uncultured Ignavibacteria bacterium | reverse complement strand
AAAAACCAGCTGAACCTCCTGCCACCCTAAAAAAAATCGGGGAAACTCCTGGCCTCAAACCTGTTGACAGGGAAACCTTACAAACTTATCTTTCGTTGCTAAATATAAGTAAACTACAAAGCTTTCATGCTTTGTAGAGGCTGTAAAAAGTGAGGTTTGTGATGTTGCTTGACAATAAAGACTACAAAGTGAAAATCGGTTTAGCGGAAATGCTCAAAGGCGGAGTGATAATGGACGTTACCAACGCCGAGCAGGCAAAAATCGCCGAAGACGCCGGCGCGTGCGCGGTGATGGCGTTGGAGAAAGTCCCGGCCGATATCCGCGCCGAGGGCGGGGTCGCCAGGATGGCCGATCCCACAATAATCGAGGAAATCAAAAAGATAGTCTCGATACCGGTCATGGCCAAAGTGAGAATCGGGCATTTCGCCGAGGCGCAAGTGCTTGAAGCTCTGGAGGTTGACTTCATCGACGAGTCGGAGGTGCTCACCCCCGCCGACGAACATCATCATATCGACAAGCTCAAATTCAAAATACCATTTGTCTGCGGCTGCCGCAATATCGGCGAGGCTCTGCGCAGGATCGGCGAAGGGGCGGCCATGATCCGCACCAAAGGCGAGGCCGGTTCCGGCAATATTGTCGAGGCTGTCCGGCACATGAGATCGGTCATCGGAGCTATCAGGCGGATTACAACTCTCGATGACGAGCAATTAATGACCGAGGCCAAGAACCTCGGCGCGCCGTTCGATCTGGTCAAATATGTCAAAGAACACGGCAAGCTTCCGGTGCCGAATTTCGCCGCTGGCGGAATCGCCACGCCCGCCGACGCATCATTGATGATGCAGCTGGGAGCGGAATCGGTATTTGTCGGTTCCGGGATTTTCAAATCATCCGATCCGAAAAACCGTGGAACGGCTATAGTGCAGGCCACTACCCATTATAAGGACCCGAAAGTGGTAGCGGAAGCGTCCAAAGCGCTGGGGGTGGCAATGAAAGGCCTCGATATCAGCCAGATACCCGAAGACCAGCTTCTGCAAACCCGCTAGGAATGAGCGTCCTGGTCGGCGTCCTGGCTATTCAGGGCGATTTTGAATCGCATATAAAACTGTTCCAAAAAATGGGCGTTGCGCGCAAAGAAGTCAGGACCGAAAACGATCTTGATGGCGCGACTCATCTTGTCATCCCCGGCGGCGAATCGACAACAATCCGCAAAGTCGCCAAATCGGATGATTTCTGGAACAAGCTCGCTAATTTCGAGGGTTCTGTCATGGGAACCTGTATGGGTTCGCTACTAATGGCAAAGGAGATTGAATCGCCAAAAGCAACTGGTTGGGGAATGCTTGATATTACGGTTAAACGCAATGCCTACGGAAGGCAGATCAAATCGTTCATCGCCGATGGCAAAACAGCTATGAAAGACGGGCCTTTCGAGATGGTTTTTATCAGGGCGCCGAAGATAACGAGGATCGGGGATGATGTTAAACCGATAGCGTGGCTGGGTAACGAAGTTACCGGCGTGATTTCCGGCAACAAAATGGCGTTGACATTTCATCCCGAGCTAACCGATGATAGTAGCATTCATGAGTATTTTTTGTCTATATAGACAGCCGAGAAAGGGATTAATAAATCTCTTGGGGGATAAAGTTTGAATATTTATCTGGCAAAGGACCGGGGTTTTTGCATGGGGGTTGAAAGATCTATCAATATGGCCGAGCAGGCCCGCAAGGACCTTGATGGCTCCATAACAATTCTTAATGAAATTGTACATAATAATTCGGTAGTGAATTCCCTGGAGCGAAAAGGGATTAAACGCACTACCGATCTCGACGCGGTTTCCGATGGCACTCTGATTATCTCCGCGCACGGAGTTTCACCATCGGTCATTGATAAAGCGAAAAACAAAGGCCTGACCGTAATAAATTCTACCTGCCCGCTTGTGAAGGTACTGCATAAATCCGCGGAGTATTTTATCAAACGAGGCTATACAATCATAGTCCATGGAGACCCGAAGCATGATGAAATGAAGGGCGTCCGCGGACACAATCCCGATAAGATCCATGTGTTAAAAGAAATTAGATCGCTTGACGACCTTCCCGAAATTGACGGCAAGGTGGCTTTAATATCTCAAAGCACACAGTCGCTTGAATTTTTTGATAAAGCGGCAAAGTTAGTAGAGCAAAAATACGATGATGTTAAAATTAAGAATACAATTTGCGAGGCAACACGAAAACGCCAGATGGCGATTATTGACCTGGCCCCGACGGTAGATCTCGTAATTGTAGTAGGCTCTCCGACATCGGCAAATTCGAAGCGTTTAATGTCCATGTCAATTAAGAAAGGGACCGAAGCGCACCTAATTGATAGCCTGAATGATTTGAAACCGGAATGGTTTAAAGAAGTAAAAAATATCGGCGTAACAGCCGGAGCTTCCACACCGGATGATATAGTAGGGAAAGTCGTATCCCGAATCAAAGAAATCGGCTTTGAAAGCGGGGCTGGCGAGGTAAACATTTTCGATGATAAAGATGATTAAACGAAGAAAATCACGCTCCGTAAAAATCGGAAACTTAACCATCGGAGGCGGCCATCCGATCGCGGTTCAAACAATGGTAAATACGCCGCCGGACCAAATTGATAAAACAATCTCAGAAATAAATCGAGCGGCCAAATGCGGGGCTGAGATTGTAAGGGTTGCGGTTCCCGATAAGCGGGCCGCCGCCGCATTGGCAGATATCAAAAAAGGCACAGAGGTTCCGCTGGTCGCGGACATTCATTTCAACCATAAATTTGCGTTGGCGGCCGCTGATGCCGGGTTTGATAAGCTTCGCATAAACCCCGGCAATATCGGTTCCGAAGATAATATTCGCGCCGTTATCGATAAGGCAGGCGAGAAAGGGATACCAATAAGGATTGGCGTCAATCACGGATCAGTAGAGATTGACCTGATCGACAAACATGGCGGGCCGAAACCCGAGGCGATGGCGGAATCAGCCATGCGCCACGTTGAAATACTGGAAAGACATAATTTTAAAGACATCGTAATTTCCATAAAAGCCTCATCGGCTATTGAAACTATCGAGTGTTATGAAATGATCGCGAAATCATGTGATTATCCACTGCATTTGGGCGTAACCGAGGCAGGGACAACATTCAATGGTTCGATTAAGTCCGCTATCGCTATCGGCAAGTTATTATTAGATGGAATAGGCGATACTTTGAGGGTCTCGCTATCCGCCGATATCGAGCTCGAAGTTAAAGCGGCATGGGCAATTTTGAAAGCAATCGGACTTCGCAGAAAAGGCCTTGAGCTGGTCAGTTGTCCGTCGTGTGGCAGGACCGAAACGGATGTCTACAGCCTCGCGGAAAAGGTTGAAAAAAGCCTTGAGGGTATTGATAAGGATATAAAAATCGCCGTCATGGGATGTATCGTAAACGGCCCTGGCGAAGCCGCGGGCGCCGATATAGGAATTATCGGCGGAAAGGGCAGGATCACTCTCACGCGCAGAGGCAAAGTAATGGGCAAATATGACGAATCCGAAATTCTAAATGTCTTGCTGAATGAAATAAAGGCGTTTAATGGTAATAATTTACTATAATAATTACATTTAGCTGGTCCGAGCTAAACTTAGCCGGGAACCTATAGTTAGCCCGTAAGGTTTATTTTCGTGATAGATATGAGAAATCCAAAATAAGGAGGACGATTTTGAATATTCCAAAATTAATTTCAAAGGGCAGAGCGGCCGGGACCATTTTAGCAGTTTTCGCGATGTTGTTTTTCTCTGCGTCAGTCGCCACGGCGCAAGAACACCCTTCCGAACATCCAAGTGAACACCCCAGCGAACACCCGCAAGAACATCCATCATCGAACGTAGAGGTAACCAAGGAAACGCTGGCCGCGGCTATTACGGACTATGTAAATGAAGAATCGCAGTTGAAAGGCGGTTTCTTTATGGTTTACGATAATGTCGCGAAAGAACCATTGGCCCTTACGCTTGACAAAGTCCACAAGGAAAAATTGGCTTCACTTGGGAAAGGCGTATATTTCGCGTGCGCTGATTTCAACGCGACCAATGGGAAACTATATGACCTCGATATCTTTATGCAAGAGGAACATGACAAACTTGCTGTATCCGATATTTCCGTTCATAAGGTCGAGGGCAACCCTCGCTACACATGGATTGAAAAAGACGGAATTTGGAAGAAAAAAGAGCTTTAGAAAATCAATCGGCTTTATTTAACAAAACACTTGCCTGGTTTTGATTGAGGCTTTAATTTGCAATGAAATCTATAACCGATTTATATTGGTGCGGGTTGAATGTAAAATTGATTATTGATGGATGATAATTAAAGGAGTGAACGATGATTAGCGACAAAATGCAAGGTGGAATAAATAAACAGATAAATGAGGAGTTCTTTTCCTCCTACCTATATCTTTCGATGTCCGCGTATTGTGAATCTGAAAATTATAAAGGGTTCGCCGAGTGGTTTCGCTTGCAGGCCGAAGAGGAAAGAACACACGCTTTCAAATTGCTGGACTATCTGCAGGAAAGAAGCGGCAGAGTTGTCTTGAAAGCTATTGGAGAACCGCAAACAGATTTTAAATCGATACAGGATGCTTTTGAACAGACCCTTGAACATGAACGGAAAATCACCGGCTTAATCAACAATCTCAATAAGATGGCGGTTGATGAAAACGATTTCGCGACACAAGCGCACCTGCAATGGTTCATATCCGAACAGGTAGAGGAAGAGTCCGTCGCCGAGGATATTCTTAATCAGATCAAGATGGTGGAATGCAAAACAGGCTCTATGTTCTATATTGACCGGCATATAGTAAAAGAACGCCAGGCCTCCGCTGAAGCGGAATAATTTTAACAATAACCAGACGGCGGCGATATTGGCCGCCGCTGATAAAAAGGAGGGAAAAATAAGGTTCTGTAAATTCCAAATAATTGAATAAGTTATATATAAAGCATTTAATTAGAATCAATGGACCGCAATTAGCGACACGGAATTTACAGCAAAACTATCTATCTTTAACAAAAGGCAATATTATTGAAAGAGGGTATTGATATGAGTATAATTCGCAGAGACGAGCGTAATGACCGAGTAATGATTTTTATTGACGGCAATAATCTTTATCACAGCCTAAAGCATGTCGCGGGCAGAACAAACCTTGATTTTCGGGAGTTTTCTAATAGGCTTGTGGGAGAACGGCACCTCATGCGCATATATTATTATAACGCTCCATTGAACCGCGAGGATGATGAAGAAAAATTCAAGATGCAGCAGTCCTTTTTTGACTCCCTTGATTCGGTGCCATATCTGACTAAAAAATTCGGGCGGCTTGAAAAACGATTGGTAAAACAAAATCTTCCCGACGGCACTTTCTTTTCGGCCCCGACTTATGTAGAAAAAGGGGTTGATACGTTTATTGTTATCGATATGCTTTCCCACGCTTACAAGGATAATTTTGATACGGCGATTCTTGTTTCCGGAGATGAGGATTTCGCCATCCTTGTTGAGAATGTCAAAGATCTTGGCAAGCATGTAGAGGTCGCCAACCTTGGCGGATCATATCTGCTCAGGCAGGCCGCTGATAAATATGTACTTATTGAAAGAAATTTCCTTACTGGAATACAACAGCCGGATAAAAATGGCAGGCCTGAAAGTAATTATTCAGGTTAGACTATAATTATATATTGCAAAGCAAAAAGCCCCGACCGAAGCCGGGGCTTTTGAGCTTATTATTATTTTAACATTATCATACGTTTTGATTTATAAATAATTGTTAGCCTGTATAAGGTAATATAAAAACCCTAAACATATTCCCTCCTTATTCAACAAAATAATGACAGTAGCCCGGTTCCGGGGCCGGGACCCGCCCTTTGAAGTAATTAACAAGGTATGTAACATCGAGTAGATTGATCTCGCAATCCCCGTTTGCGTCTGCTCTTATATTTGGCTCATCTATTTCACCTCCATTCTTTATATAGCTTACGAAATAAACAACATCCGTTCCGCCCACAATGCCGTTATTGTTAACATCTCCCGGCAAAAAGCCATCTAATACTTTTATTAGGAAAGTTTCCCACGTTGGTCGGATAACATTTACAAGAACTGGTCGCTCGGATTCAAGCCTCCTATAATAAAACAGATCCGAATTATGAGTGGAACTTTTAAACCTTAATTTCTCAACCCAAATATTGTCACCTTCGGAGGCTAGTATAGTAACATTTTTGCCCGTACAGAGGGCGATTTCATTTAGGCTATCTCCGATAAAATCACCGACAATGATATCGCCATCAGATAGCTGATATTTTTCAATCGTCGTGCTAAATACTGATTGATAGCTATTATTCCCAGCAGACTCGAACAGCGTAAATAACATCCCTCCACCGCCAAAAAGGGAGCTTGAAGCAACCATAAATTCATTTAGCCCGTCGCCATCAGTATCCCCCAAATATTCTGTTCTGTATGCATTAGGCTCCCCAAGCTGATATTCCCAGACAAATTCAAAAGAGTCATCAGCAACGTTTTCAAATACAATGACCTCGCCGTGAATGCCACCGGCGAAAATTTCAGTGAATCCATCGCCGTCAATATCGCCGAAACTCGGTTCACCGACGTAATCATTTACGTAATCCCCGAACCCTATTCCTGCCTTATATACATAAGCGCCAGCGCTGTCCACTTCATATACTTCGTATGTCAAATGATAAAATGGATAAAACAATATCTCGCCCCATCCGTCCCCGTCAAGATCTCCCAATTTAGGGTCTCTTTCGCCGCTTGTATTATGATAATACGACCAAATAACAGATGTTGGGTATGAATTGTAAGAATCGCTTTCAAGTAAGGTTAAATAGTCGTTTCCATGAGTCAATAGCTCTAACTTACCATCATTGTCGGTATCACCGCTCATTCTCGGCCCATCGTATTCCCCAAGGGGTATATGCTCGAAATTCCAACCTGTTGTTATTGTATCCACATAGGTTATCCCGCCAACTTGGCCATATATTTCCCCTACACCGGAATGGTTTAGGTCTGCTCCAACAACGTTAGAATACCAGGGCAAGACGGCCAATCGCTCAAAATAATGCCATTGCCGGGGCAGTTCATCCTGCGTTTCGGTAATTATGGGCGTTGGTGATTTCCCGGAGTCCCAATTTGTCAAATACGGCGTGACAAAACCGGTCGTTAAGTCCTTGATTTCAACCCGGTTGCCGTCTCTGGCCACAATCTCATAGCCGGGCGGTACAGTAAAAT
>CAZKYQ010000133.1:0-7338 GCA_964556975.1 uncultured Ignavibacteria bacterium | reverse complement strand
TCAAAGCTCAATTCGTGGGTGCCAACCCCAATCCGGAGATTATCGGAGCTGACCGTCTGTCTCACAATAACAACTATTTCTACGGCAACAATCCCGATATGTGGCGAACGGATGTCCCCAACTACTCCTCTATAATTTATAAAAACATCTATCCGGGAATCGATTTGAAATACTATGGCAACGGGAGTTCAATGAAGTACGACTTTATCATTCAGCCTGGCGCCGATATGTCGCAGATCGCTATACGCTACGAAGGTGTTGTGGGCTTGACCATATCGCCGTTAGGATACTTAGCGATTCAGACGCGATTCGGAGATATTAATGAGGGAGTCCCGTTTATTTATCAGGAAATAGATGGAGTAGAAAATCAGATTATTGGAAGCTTTAGGATAATACAGCCGGGAGTTTTTGGGTTTGAAATCGAAACGTATTTTGACCCTGATTACCCACTTATAATTGATCCTGAGCTTATCTACAGCACTTACTTGGGCGGCTCGTCAGGTGGTTATGAAAAGGGTCGAGCCATAGCAATAGACAATCTAGGGAATGCATATATAACTGGAGAAACACCTTCTTCTAATTTCCCCATAGTCAATCCTTATGATGCAAGCTATAATGGAAGTAATGATGTATTTATGACAAAATTATCGGTAAGTGGCAATTCTATTCTCTACAGTACTTATTTTGGAGGTAGTGGCCATGATTATGGGCATGATATAGCCGTGGATGGCTCAGGGAACGCCTATGTGACCGGATTTACACAATCCTCTGATTACCCCATAATCAATCCTTTCGACAATAGCTTGGATGGGGGTCGAGATGCCTTTGTGACAAAATTGTCGGTTGGCGGTAATTCCCTTGTTTACAGCACTTATCTTGGAGGTAGCGCCCATGATTTTGGTCATAGCATAGCTGTAAATAGTTCAGGAAACGCATATGTAACAGGACGTACGGAATCAAGCAATTTCCCCATGGTCAATTCTTATGATGGAAGCTATAATGGACTTAATGATGTATTTGTGACCAAGTTGTCGGTTGGTGGCAATTCTATTGTCTACAGTACTTATCTTGGCGGGAGTAACAATGATTATGGTCTTGGCATCGCCGTGGATGATTATAGTAGTGCATATATAACAGGATCTACCCTGTCCTCCGATTTCCCCACGGTTAATCCCTATGATTCAACTTTTAATGGAGCTGCCGATGTTGTTGTTGCAAAGTTATCGCCTATTGGAAACACCCTTATTTATAGCACCTATGTTGGAGGCCAAAATGAAGATTTTGGTAATGGGATAACGGTTCATGGTTCGGGAAATGCTTATATAACAGGTTCTACGGGCTCGCTTGATTTCCCTATGGTAAATCCCTATGATGGAAGCCATAATGGACTTCATGATGCATTTGTTACTAAGATATCAATTTCAGGTGATTCTCTTAATTACAGCACATATGTTGGCGGTAGCAATAATGAACAAGTTGTTGATATAGATGTGGATGCCTCAGGGAATGCATATATAGTTGGAAAAACCCAGTCCTCCGATTTCCCCACGGTCAATCCCTATGATTCAATTCTTAATGGAGTTACTGATGCAGTCGTAACAAAGATATCGCCCGAAGGAAATTCCCTTGTTTATAGTACATTTCTGGGAGGAAGCGGAGATGAGAGTGGCTGGGGAATTGATGTGGATGCCCTTGGATACGCTTATATTACTGGGTACACTTACTCTTCGAATTATCCCTTGGCTAATCCCTATGACGGTAGTCTCAGCGGAGGTAGGGATGCCTTTGTAGCCAAGATCGGTTCATCGACAGGCAACATCACCGGCATAGTAACCCAAGATAACACCTCACCATTAGTTGGTATCATAGTTGACCTCACAGATTCAACAGGCAACCTCTACGCCTCAACATTAACGGATTCTCTTGGCTACTACCAATTCCCTGATGTCCCTAACGGCGATTACACAGTTTCCATTGTTACACCGCTTGGTTATATCGCGGACCATGAGTCTCAAGATATTACAGTTGCCGGAGCGGATATAATAGCCGATTTCAATCTCACCCTGCTTGACATCATTCCTGAGCAACGGTCGCGGGGCTACTGGAAACATGAAGTCAGTCATATAATCGAGGAAATTGAGGAGGGCGAAGACGAGGAAACCGATTATACCGCTGCGGAAATGATGGGATTTATCGAGCAAATAACGATACATTTCGCCCAGAACCCTATAAATCAGATAGCGATATATGACGGTTCCGCCGCGACGACCCAATTGGATTCACTGAAAGTCCTGAAAAAGATACTTCGGGGCAAAAGGCAGGATGGAGACAGCGATGAAGATAAAAAGCTTCGCAAGGGCAAAGCCGAGCTCATGGCGCTTCTTTTAAATGTTGTTTCCGGAAAAATCTCGCAGGCGGAGGTAATATCCGAGGATGGCGCTAATGTTTCTCAGGCTATAACCTACAGCTGGCTTGTATTAACCAACCAGATAACCTGCACCCCTGAAGAAGAAGATGACGATGAAGACGAGGACGAGGATGATTGCCATTGCAATCATAAAAAAGCGGAGAAGATCCTCAAGAAGATCAACCACGCAAAGACTGTAAAGGCGGGCGTGATACCATTGGATATTCAATTCATCGCATACAAGACGGCAACCGATCTGCCGAGAATATTCTCTCTCTCCCAATCCTACCCCAACCCGTTCAACGCTCAAACTGTATTTGAATATGCGTTGCCTGAGGCGGCCATTGTAACCATTGAAGTATTTGATTTGATGGGCCGAAAAATCAAGACACTTGTTAATCAGCAGCAAGAGGCCGGTTATCATCAAATCACCTGGGATGCTAAAGACCAGGCTTCGGGAATGTACTTCTACAAAATCCAGGCTGGTGAGTTTACTGAGACAAAAAAGATGACGCTGTTGAAGTAATTACAATCTTTCACTGCCGTAGGGGCGAGGTGACCTCGCCCCTACAAAATGTAGAGAAATCCACGTCCATATGGAAGGAAATATTATTAGGCCAGGAGGTTGCCATCAGGATGTCGTACCTTCATCCTGATGGATAAAAATAGGCCGGGCGTCGGGTTTCTCTCTTCGTTCGAAACCGCAACCTACAAAAAATTCATCTGGTTGCCAAGCGCCTGCTTGGCAACCCCTCTTATGATAGAGCATGTCACCCGCCGCTCCCATCTGGATTCCCGATTAGGGATTTCGGGAATGACAGAGACGGCTTGGCGGAATCCTGAGGGATAAATGAAACCTTCTATATTATTTCCCCAAAAACACTCTATAAATATTCAAGCCCCCCTGCATAGGCGGGGGGGCCGACCAGTACATCAGAAACCCATCACCACTTAACCACACCATGTCTGGCTTTTTGCCAAGGAATGTGATTATTTTCACAAACCTTCGACTCATTACCCAAAAGCAAAATATATTTTTATATGATATTTGTCAAGGAAAAAATGGATGTTTTAGTAAAATACGTCGTCAAAACGGTGCATTTTGACCACTATACAATTGAAATAGATATAAAAAAACACCCCGCAGGAGCGGGGCATTTTGACCATAGTATACAAGGAGGAAATTATTTACAATTCATGTACGAAACAAAATACGCCCTTATTGTCGTATTTCTCTTTTATTTTCTCGGCTTTTGATAAATTATCCGTCTCTTTAATAACAATCCTGTATTCGCCTGACACGTCCTGATACAGTTTTGAGGAAATATCGAATTTCTTCAAGGTATCGATATGCCTCCGCGCCGAATCCTTATTCTGATATCTCGCCGCGCAAACCTGGAATATTCTCTTGACCTCATTGGCTTCCTGTTTAGGCGGCAAAACAGTGTACAATTCCTCAACTTCAGGCTTGGATTTAATGACTTTTGGCGCTGAAGACCTGTACTCATTGCGAGTTCTTGGCTGCCCGAATTTCAGCGCAAATGATATCTGATGGGTCCCGCCCATTAAATCGTTAATATTGTACGCGTAATCGAGATTGTGGCCGGACATAGCAATTCCGCCGCCAAAAGATATGCCGCTTTTTCCATCGAGGTTATTGCCCGAATCATAACCGCTTCTTAGCATGAACATATTTTGATAAGAATATTCAACACCCGTTTTAAAGGAGAATTCTCCATGGAAAGGAAAGGTCGCGCCTGTTATTAAAGCAAGACTGGAATTCAGAGGATAATAGGCAAGGCCCGCGTTTATAGTCGTAGGCAAAGGCGATGACGCCGATTCATATCTTAATTCGGGCCCGAAATTCATAATGGAAAGTCCAGCATGGTATTTACTCACCCTGTATTGAAGGCCGAAATCCCCCGCGAACCCGTTGGCCTTAACATTGTCTAATCTCTCGCCGACATTTTTTAATCCCAAGCCAATGGATAAATCCTGTGTAATCTTATGGCCATAAGATAATGTAAGAGCCATGTCGTACGCTTCAATATTACCGGTTGACGCATTTAATTCTGAAAACCCCTGAATTGTACCATAAGAAAGATATGAAAACGATAAGCCAAACCCGCCACTTGATCCGGCCGGCAGGCCGAGGCCAAGATATTCATATCTTAAATCCTGAAGCCATTCGGTATGCATTCCGGCTATTTGATAATTATTAATGGAAGACAGGCCCGCGGGATTATAAAATGACGATGCAGGGCCGTCCGCTATCGCCGAAAACGCCCCTCCCATGGCCGTGGATTTAGCGCTGACTCCAATATTTAAAAAGTCTACTGCCGCCGATCCAGAACCCCCTGCTGACGCTATTTCGGCAGAGAAAGCTAATATTATCGCGAGTATTATTAATTTTGAGTATTTCATTATTCCCTCCTGAATAGAATATTCAAGCATTTATAGGGCAAAAGATGTGCCTTGAATCCAATTTTTCCGAGAAAAACGTTAAGGCTATGGATATCAAAGAGTTATCTTACAAAAATGAAAAGCTGAATCTGAGACAATTTTATTAATTTTGCTTAAATGAAATACAATTATTTATATTTCTGAAGCCGTTTTAGAAATCCAGATTTTTTGAGGCTGTGCTCTTTTCCGTAACCGATTAGGACGTATACGATTATCTGATTAAAATGACAGGCATAGAAACTGCTCATTTCAATACCAGTTATATTGATCTTGAACATTTCATTTTGAAACAGTATGGGATTGTAAAGATATTTGATGTTATTTTCGCAGTTTTCTCGCCAGTAGATTTAAAAACAAGCCCACGTCAGTTACTATTCCTACTGCCTGAGATGAACCGCGGTCCGCCAATTTAGTTACCACCGAAGGATTAATATCCACGCAAATTGTCCGTACTTTCGACGGTAACATATTGCCGGTGGCTATTGAATGAAGCATGGTTGAAAGCATAATAACCATATCGGCGTTTTTAAGTATTTTCCCGTAAGCGGCCTGAGCCTCGATCATGTCGTTTATTGTCTCCGGGAGAGGACCATCGTCTCTAAGGGACCCCGCCAGGGCATACGGCGTTCGTGTTTTATGTAGAGTATGCATTATTCCGCTTTTCAAGCCCTTTTTCGCGATCATATTTTTTATTCCGCCATATTTATAAACGGAATTAATCGCACGCATGTGGTTCTTGTGCCCTTCTTCAACCGGCTTGCCTGTTTTGGTATCGATTCCGAGGGATGTCCCATAAAGCGCCTGCTCGATATCATGCACGGCCAAAGCGTTACCGGATAGAAGGCCTTTCACAAATCCGCCCTTAATCAGCGAACACAGCGAATCCGACCCGCCGGTATGTACGACCACCGGCCCCGCGACTATAATAGTGCGAAAACTATTCGATTTCAGCATTGAGGCAACTTCGCCGACCGCCAGTTCAACCTTTTTCTCGGAAGAAACATCTCCGGACATGAATTCGAACACTGATCTTTTGCGCTCTTTAAATTCAGGTTTTATCCTTATGCCTGAAATTCCGGTAACAACGCGCATGCCTTTTTTCAGATCTCTGATCTTCACGCAATGAGGTTTGCCATCATCAACTACGATTACGGCATCCATACGTTGATTTTGAACTTTGCGCCAATTGCTGTTTATTCTGACCTCGGTGGTATGATTTGTCGTGGAATAAAAATCATCCGGCGCGCAGGAATTTTTCGGCGCGGGCTTGGTTATTATGGCGGCATCCTCTTTTATAGCGCAGCCATGCAAGTGAAGCTGTGAGATTATATGCTCCAGTAGCATCGGCGTCGAGGCTGAAACATCGATTGTTGTGCGGGTTGGTTCGGTATTGGTTTGGCCCATCTCAAACGATTTTATGTCGAACTGCCCGCCGGACCGGATTATCAGATCAAGCACAGTTGACATCACGCCGGAATCGACAAGGTGGCCTTCAGCGTAGATTTCTTGAGAATATTTTTTCGCCATGTTTTTTATATCGTCAAAAAATTATGGTAGTTGACAAACAACCTGTCGGCAGGCGGGCTACCGACCTTGTATCTTTAATTTGTGTTTTCCTACCTATACAGCGTGCCCTTAGCCTTGCGTTCTTTGAGATGTTTGAGCATATCCTCTGTCATCGAGGCCAGATCCCATTCAGGTTCCCAGCCCCACTCATCGCGGGCGGCGGAATCGTCGATTGAGTTCGGCCAGGAATCGGCGATTGCCTGACGGAAATCCGGCTCGTATGTGCACTCGAAACCGGAGACGTGCTTTTTAATCTCGGCCGCAAGCTCGGTAACCGAGAAACTCATTGCGGCGTGGTTGAAATCAGAATGATGTTTCAGCTTGCCGAAATCGGCCTCGGCCAGCTGGATCGTGCCGTTAATAGCGTCCGGCATGTACATCATGGGAAGGCGGGTATCCTCCCGCACGAAACAGCTGTATTTGCCCTTGTCGATAGCCTCATAGTAGATGGCAACGGCGTAATCGGTGGTGCCTCCGCCGGGCAGGGTCTCGTATGAGATAATGCCGGGATAGCGAAGCCCCCGGATATCCAGCCCGAAACGTTTGACATAGTAGTCGCACAGAAGCTCGCCGCAAACCTTGGTAACACCGTACATTGTGGTCGGCTTGAGAACCGATTCCTGAGGCGTGTTGTCAAGCGCCACATAGTCGCCCCAGACCGCGATGGAACTCGGGATAATGACCCGCGCCATATCATGTTTAATGCCCAGTTCGAGTATGTTTATGGTGCCGTTCATGTTGACGTCCCAGCAGAGCTGCGGGTTTTTCTCGCCCACCGCCGACAAGATCGCCGCCATGTGATAGACCGTATCGATATTGTATTTCTTGACAATCTCCTCGACCGAACCGATATCGTTAACGTTGATAAAATGGAACGGCCCGGAATTCTTCAGCTCATCCGA
>CAZKYQ010000132.1:0-7341 GCA_964556975.1 uncultured Ignavibacteria bacterium | reverse complement strand
TATTTGAGCGGCGGGCGCTTTACTGTCCTTGAGGCTTGCTTCCTCGAGTATGATCGGTTTATTGTCTCCGCAGATAACGGTTACAAAATCGCCAGATCTCATAGCCGCCTGCCCCGGTTTGCCGAAGTAAATTCTATTTTCAGGATGGGCTTTCCAGATTGTGAGTTTTTCGCCATTTAGATATGTAAAAGCTCCCGGATACGGTTCTGATTGCGCTCTGATAAAATTATATACTTCATCGGCGCTTTTTTGCCAGTCGATTAAGCCGTCTTCAGGAATTCGCTGAGAGCAAAATGTCGCGTCGCCATGCTGTTGGGGAACGGGCGTGATTTTATTTTCAAGGATTGCGAGATATTTATCCTGTAATATTGATAATGCTTGTCCTTCAAGTTTTTCCAATAAGTCGGATATATAATCATCACTTTTCACTTCGACTTTTTCCTGCGCCCAGATATTGCCGTCATCCATGCCTTCGGTGAATGAAAACAACGATGTTCCGACTGTTTTTTCGCCGTTTATCAACGCCCATACAAGGGGCGAGCCCCCCCGATATTTTGGCAAAAGCGAGTGATGTATTCCCAGAAAACCGCTTGGTACAGAATCGAGAATTTTCTTGCTTATAAGCCAATACCAGCCCACTACAAAGCATATCTCAGGCTTGATTTGTGAAATGATATTTTCAGAATCTTTTTTATCTTTGGCAACATACAGCTTTATCTTTTTTTCAGCTGTAAAACCCTGAAACTGCTTATAAGCGCTTCTGGAATCATCACTGTCATCGAGAGTTAAAACTGCGGAAATTGACTTCGGATCAAGCCCGTACATTTGTTCGAGGCACTTCAACCCAAGCCTTTTTGATCCTATAAACAGGCTTTTAGCAGTTTTGCTCATTGACAACATGATAATTAGAAACTACTGACACCCTCACGAGCATTTATAAAATCCTCAACTTCACTTAGCTCGGGTATTCCTCGTCTTCCCCCAAGACGGGCGCATTTTAGGGCTGCCGTCGCCGAGGCGAATTTTAGTATTTCGGGAAGCCCCCATCCCTGCGCCAAACCATAAATGAATCCGCCATGGAAAACGTCTCCGGCTCCGGTAGTGTCAACTACATCGATATTAAAAGCTTCCTGTTGAAAAAAATGACCTTCGAGAGTGGCCGCGATACACCCCTTGCTTCCGGACGTTATCACCACAGATTTGAATCCCATGTGCGCCAATTTTAAGGCCGCCCTGCCAGGATCGACCTCCTGCGTAAAATCAATGGAGAATCTATTCGAAACTACGAGGTGGTCAACATGAGGTAGAATTTCTCCGATGTTTTTTCGAGGCGAACCGACGTCAAGTATGACCTCGCCTCCCGACTTTTTCATTAATAAAGCCGCGGTCAACGACGTTTCGGTTTCTCTTCCGTCAATCAAAAGAAATTTCGCTTTTTTTATAAGATTAATGTTGAACTCTTCAGGCGAAAACGCGGCGCATTCGGTTCTGTCCAGGATAACTGTCCTTTTGCCGCTCTCTTTCTCGACGACAATAAAAGCCCTTGGGGTTCTTGAGTCAGCGTCGAGAATTAATCCTGACGTGTTTACGCCGAAACGCCGCAGTTCATTCCGAATGGCTTTGCCTTCGTCGTCCTTGCCGCATTTTCCCAGAAAAGCCGCGGGAACTCCAAGTTTTGAAAGAACACATAACGCTGTGGGAACGGGGCCGCCGCCCTGGCGCGAAAAAGCCAAAGCGTCTATTTTATCATCAAGCCTGGGATACTTATCCACCAGGAAACTATAATCCAAGGCGCATAACCCGAGACCGACGCATAATATTTTATTTGAACTGAGTTTGGCCATTTGTGGCTTCGGTTAGTTTGGTTCTAAAATTCGAATATTCCGACGATCTTACTTCTACTATAAATAATACATCGTCCCCATATTGTGAATCTTTCAAATTAGCGTCAAAATTCTTTACTATATTATGGATAACGCTTACAAAATCAAACGCCACCGAAAACTCTAATGTCTGAGTTAGGTATTTCTTCTCGATTTTACATTTTTTCAAAAGTTCCGCCGCAAGCTGTCCGTAGGCTCTCATCAATCCGCCCGTACCGAGTCTTGTTCCGCCAAAATATCGAGTTACGACGACGCATATATTGGATATTTCACGAGCGTCGATAGCCTTGAGAATTGGCAGGCCTGCCGTACCCGATGGTTCTCCATCATCATTATAACGATATTTCATTTTGGTTCCCTGACCGGTTTTCCAGGCGCTGCAGTTATGAGTAGCATCATGAAATTCTTTTTTCATTTCCGCTATAAATGCCGCCGCCTCTTCTGCTGATTCAATAGGCGCCGCAGTGGCGATAAACCGGCTGTCTTTGACTTTTTCTTCGTAGCGTTTTTTTTCTGTTATCCGAAGAAACTCATCTTTTTTTGATTTCTTTTTCATATTTTTTAGCGGCAAAACTGGACGCATAATCGCTCAACCCTGCTTTTATAAATCATCCTGAACAGGTTCATATCTCCCCGTTTGCCGTTTCCGTAATCCCGCTCTATTTCATCATACTTTTGTAGGGCCGTATCTTTGCTCAATCGCCCCGAAACAATTAAGCCGCAAAGAATATCAATTTTGCGCCGGGCGCTTGAATAGTCTTCATCATAATCGCCGGACCTGTTTTTATAAAATGAAATCAACATCTAAATTACATATTTTATAATTTCGTCTGCCGCTTTAACTCCTTTTATAATGACTCCTGGAAATTCACTTATCTTTTCATAGTTCAACTTATCATCGGAGTTGGCGTAGAAAAGGGGTTTTGCCTGCTTTGTCGCATATCCCGCCGTTTTGAGTTCACCGGATGTTTCAGAGCCGATTTGCGCTATGACAACCGCGCTCGAAAGGGCTGATATAAGTCTGTTGCGAAGAACTAGCCCCGGCTTTGAGACGCCCCGGAACGGAGGGTATTCTGAAATAACCAATCCGTCCTTTAAGATGCTTTCCGAAAGTGTAATATTTTCTTCGGGGTAAATGTTTAACACTCCGCATCCTAAAACCGCTATGGTCCTTCCGCTTTCCTTAAGAGCGCCTAAATGCGCCGCGCTGTCAATCCCGGCGGCCAAGCCGGAGATAATGCCAAATCCCCGCTGAATAAGTTCTCTAGATAGGTCTACTGCCAAACCAATGCCGTCTTGCGAGGCCTTAGTGGTTCCTACAATAGCAATGTATTTGGATGTCCATGCTTCTTTATTGCCTTTAAAGTATATAACCGGCGGAGGATCGCTTATTTCCCTTAAATTTGCGGGATATTCGCTGTCCAGATACGTTATAACATTAATATCGCTTGCGGAATAATCCGATAATGTTTTCTCGTAATCCGGGACCCGATCAAAAGAATCCATTATTTTTCTAATACCCGCGTCGCCCAGCCTGGGAATATCTTCAAAATCCGAATATGACGAATTGATGATGTCTTCGGGCGCGCCGAGCCGCATCAAGAGGTGCTGAAACATCATCGGCCCAACTCCTCCCGCGTCGGTAATGGCCATCAAGATTGCTTTTCTGTTTTCGATTATATTTGTACTCAAATTACTTGCCATGTTTTCTTACCATCGCCCCGTGGTGAAATGCCAGACATATTCAGGCGCTACATTTCCGTTTTGATCTTTAAATGCTTTCGATTCAGCGCCGTTGATATGGAACTCATATTTTATATCCGGGAATAAATGTAATTTCAAAGTGAATGTATGGTTATTTTCATCATATTTCACGTCTCCGAAACGTTTCCACATATCCTCAGGCAAAGCTGAAACGGCGAAAGTTGACGGGTTCATTGGTTTTGAGAATTTTACAACTAAATCGACAAACTGTCCTACATCTTCCTTACCTTCGGAAGGCTGTACCGATATGACTCGGGGCGCGGTCTTGTCAGGAGAGAGAATCAGGGAAGCCATCTCGGGCACCATTAGAAAAACATCGCCAAGATTACCGCAGACAAGGGGATCCATTAGAATTGGCTCGGCGCCATCCAAACTAAGAGACCTCAATTCAACAGTCAAAATATCATGGGATGATAAAACATGCCCATAAACAGCCCAGCTTGCGCCCAATTGCCGCGTAACTTCGCTTAATTTGTCAATTGTGTAATTCAGATCGGATTCATCCAAATTTTTTTTGGCAATAATTTTATCAAATAAATTCCTGGAAACAAGTTTTGCTCCCTGCTTCTTTAAATGATACCTGAGAGAATCTCCGATAATTTCAGATTTTCCAGCGGCTTCTCCATGGCAATCGAAGTTCAAGACAAGATAACGGCCGGCGGCAAGGGTAGAACTGTTATTGGCAAAAAGAAAAAATGAACATATAAAAGTAAACAGATAAAGCTGCGTTTTCATAGAAGCAATATAGCGTAATCGCAAATGGATGTCAATCGAGTCTGGCGAAAAGCCTTTCTTTTGTTTTGTTTTCAAATTGCGGCAAATACTTCGCGACAAGATGATTGAACTGGGGCCGGAATTCTTTGGCGATCGGCAATGCGGCTGGTATAGTCATCTTCAGCGGATTAATATATGTGCCATTTCTTCTTATTCTATAATCAAGATGCGGGCCGGTTGATTCGCCTGTATTCCCCACATAGCCAATGACTTGCCCTTGTACAACTCGACGGCCCTTTGCTACGCCCTTCCCGAAATTTCGCAGATGGCCATAACATGTAACGAGGCCATAGGAATGTTTGATTTCAAGATAATTGCCGAAGCCGCGCCTATCGCCTTTGTAAATTACATAACCATCCCCGGCCGCCACTATGGGAGTGCCGATTGGGGCGGCGTAATCAATGCCAAGATGGGGCCTGTAAATTTTGTAGATAGGATGAAGCCTCCTGCGCGAGAACCTGGACGAGATTCTTCTGTAATTTAATGGTGATTTCAGAAGGGCTTTTCTAAGAGAATAGCCGTATTCGTCGTAATAATCCTGATAACCGGTCGGGTCAATAAACAGGAAAGCTCTGTGCGGCTGCTTGTCAAGGACATACTCAACCGCGATGATGCGTCCTGTTTTTACAAATGTACTATCTTTTTCATATACTTCGAATATAAGATGAAACGAATCGCCTACCCTCGGCTCGGTAAGAAAATCAATCTCCCATCCGAATATTTCAACCATATCAAAAAAGATGCTCATATCCGGCACCAGCGGCGAAAGAGCATCCCATAACGTTGTGCGAACTTTGCCGCTTGCTGTTCTAACAGAAACATCAAGGCCGATTTCGCCGATCGATTCTATGAAATCCTCTCCGTCTCGGTCCAGCCGGTAACGTTTCAAATCGCCGGTTATATACTCAAAGGCAACCGCTTTTTCATCGGGGTCCATGAAGATTTCGAAATGGTCGCCCGGCTGGGATTGAGTCAGGTCGAACATCCGAGAAAATCTTGCGGTTATTTCTGCAACTATTGGCTCCTTAATTTCGAGGTTCAACAAGCCGGCGTAAAGATTTGAGTTTTTTAATATCTCCCCATTATAAACAGCCTGGACTTTTATCGCCCCTGCCGGCTCTGCCTGGTTCGATTGCGAGATATCTCCGTTTAATAATCCGGGCTTGTTTGATGATATCATGATCGCGCCCAAAGCCAATATTAAGACAAAAATAGCTCCGGGGATTACTTTCAACCTTAGAAAATTTCGTTTTTTCTGATGGGGATTAATTATTCGCACTATTGGCTGTCTCCAAAAATCTCCGCCTGAAATATGAATATCTCAGTCTGTTTCTCTTTCCAGGCATCAGGTTGAAGGCCCGCCTTATTGCAGGTCTGCTCAAGAAATTGCAGCCGGTCCCAACCGTATTCAACCGGGACTTGCGGCAGTAAGACTCCGGACCTGAAACCGTTTGTCATATAAAGCCCGTCCCTGCCAACTTCGACAGTTTCGGGGTCTGTTATCTTTTTCATCGGCGTTAAAACAGAAATCTCAATATCGAGGAGTTCCACCTCCTCTTTTAAAACTGCCGGAAAGCGCGGGTCTAAAAATGCCGCCTGCCTGGCCATGCCTGCCACTATTTCGCAGAGGGGCCTGTCAGGATGAAAAGTGCCAATGCATCCGCGTAACCTGTTGTTTTTATTGAGGGTTACGAACGCGCCCAGGTTCGTTTTCAGCGCCTCTGACATCTCCAACGGGAACGGCGGATTTTTTCCGTCAAATTTTGAAAGTATTGATTCTCTGGCAATTGTCAGCAATGTTTTTTTGTCCGCTTCTGAAAGCCCAAATTCAGCCCCTGTGGCGGGATTGTCATGGATATCGCTCTCAGCCGTTTCAGAGTGATCTTCACCCGCGTCCAATTCGTAAATTTTTTCTTCGCCGGATTTGAAAATAACCGCCGAAAGATAGCCGACAACGCTGGAATGATCGCCGGTAATATCGCCTGAATCGCCATAGCCGGTTATCTCGACGCTATTCGCGCCCAATTTCTCCGCGGCGATCATAGCCGCCACGATGGGGCCGCCTCCGCATGCCTCGGCCTTCCTCGTAGAAAGGTCCTCGGAAAGTTTTTTATAGTCATAGTTTTTCACGTTATGGGTAACAATGGAATCAAGTTTTTTGGCCTTATCGGAATTATGAAAATGCGAAAGGTCCGATGACGCGACAATCAATACATCGTCTCTGCCGTTTAAGGCTTGCCCGATAGCGTTGCCCAGCGCTTCGCTTATGGAGTAATCCTGTTCGCCCATCATAATCGCCACAAGATCGAAATTACCCAACGCTGTCTGTAGGAATGGAAGCTGGACTTCAAGAGCATGCTCGGAGCGCGCTCCTCCTACAAGATGCCCGGTATTGGAGATATGTATCGAATTGCTTTTTGCCGCGATTTCCTCTGTCAACTTTCTATTTATAGGTATCTCTCCCAAAGGCGTTGTGTACGCTTTGCCCGCGAAAACCGTTACGCCCTCAAAGGCCGCGGCATGCGATGGCGAGATGACAATAACCGTGCTATATGTTTCCCCCTCGAGGACCTTATATCCTTTAGCCGCTATCCCGCCGGAATAGATATAGCCCGCATGGGGTGAAATTATCGCGATCGGTTTTGCCCCGAATGCCGGTTTGGGCGCCGCATGGAACTGTTCCGCTATTATCTTAGCCAGTTCCGCGGGGGAGTCGGGGTAGAATGCCCCGGCGACCGCGGGCGGCCTTATATAGGACGTATCGTTATCGCTCATAACATTCCCGCCTTTGAAGAAAACCAAAAATACCGCGACCATTGAAACAATCGCGGGCGTGATTTTTCCTGCCATGACCCGTTTGTCTCCCATGAACGATTGTAATGATGATGGCTGGCAGTGTCAAGATGTTTTGGGTTTGGGG
>CAZKYQ010000131.1:0-7411 GCA_964556975.1 uncultured Ignavibacteria bacterium | reverse complement strand
GTCTTAGGGCGGGCCTAAAATCAGCGACAACATTTCCGCAAAAAACAATATGTGTTTCCCAAACTATTACGGACCTTCTTGGCAATTGTAATAACCTTGTTAATATTCCCAATGGCGTGAAAGATCCTTTTGTGTGGGGCAAAGGTGAATTGGAATGGATAATGTCCCAGGGCTTGACGCCGGGCAAGTACATTCTTTTTGTCGGTAGATTAATCGAGGATAAGGGTTGTCATCTTCTATGCCGCGCGGTTCGTGAAATAGGCAATGGACTAAAGTTGGCGATTGCGGGCGATTCCAGCTTCACCGATTCATATGTTGCCGAGCTTAAGCATATCGCAGGCAACGAGACAATATTTCTGGGTAATGTCTATAATGAAAACTTATCGGCCCTCTATGCCAATTCCGCCTTGTTTGTATTGCCGTCATCGGTGGAAGGATTGCCGATAGTATTAATCGAAGCCATGAAGCACAGGGCGCCGGTACTCGCGTCAGATATCCCGGAAAACATGGATGTGTTGAATTCAAATGACGGTTTCTTACCGATTGGCACTTCATTTAAAAACGGGAATGTTCAAGATTTAAAAGATAAAATTAATGAGTGCCTTTCGCGGCCGCGTCAACTTAACCAAATGGTTGAACGCGCCATAAAAGTTGTGGATAATGATTACAACTGGAATAATATTGTCAAAAAAACAGAAGATGTTTATTTTGATGTTTTAGAAAAAGGCGGCCATTCAAATAGCAATCGAGAAAATCAAACTGGCAAACTTTCAGATAATTTATAATCACCATTCTTCACATTAAATAAATCGCTATATAGCTCATCATACATTTCACATAATCTATGAGCATCATTTCGCCAGGCGTATTGACCAAGGGCCGCCGCCCTGCCGTTTCGTCCCTTCAGAGTGGATTTTTCGGGATGTTGATACATATAAGACAGTTTTCGAGCAAGGCTCTCGGGGTCTCCCGCCTTGAAAATGAATCCTGCATCGCTGTCGTGCACGATTCTGGCTAAAGGAGCGCAGTCGCTTACAAGCACCGGCTTAGCGCATATCATATATTGAAAGAGCTTATGCGGGACAGTTGTTTGAGTATGCTCAAAATCATTGTGGGGCACCAGGCATACCTTGCTCGCGAATATATAGCTGTTGATTTTATCGAAAGGCAGCCAGCCGATGATCTCCACCTTGTCCTGGACATTATAAGCTTTTATCATTTTTTCGATAGTAATTCGTTGTTTGGGATTCGCGCCAACAAGGACAAGTTTGAATCCGGGAATTTGATTCCGAAGAAGCGGGATTGCCTTAATGACCGTATCCCAACCGCGATGCGGGCCTATACCTCCAATGTAAGAAATCATCCATTGCGGCTTATATTTAGAAAGAACATCGGGATCGCAATTGTCTTTTGAAGCCTTAAAGGTGGTTTCGTCCTCGGTATTGGAGACAATCGTAATTTTGGTTTCGGGAATACCATATTCGTAGAGGCGT
Source organism: uncultured Ignavibacteria bacterium (assembly GCA_964556975.1). Taxonomy (GTDB): domain Bacteria; phylum Zixibacteria; class MSB-5A5; order UBA10806; family UBA10806. The sequence continues at coordinate 5,918 of CAZKYQ010000131.1, read as the reverse complement.
TTAGCGGCCTCTGGAACAACAATTACAATTCTAGCGCATTTTTTGAGCGATTGCTTCTCGTGGTATCGCCACAATTTATAATTGAAAACCACGGATCTTGCCGCTCGCTCCCAAAATGGATCCCCTGTCCGAAATGCGGCAAGGGCGGCAGGCATATTTTCATGAAGGTCTGCTACTACCGGAATACCATGCTTTCGGGCGATAATAAGCGATGTTGGTACACGATTAAGGTCGTGAACATGCAGGACATCCGGCTTATCGTCCGATATAAAAGACGAAATCGGCTCAAAATACTCTTGCCTGACAAGATTAATTGCTGATCTTAACTTCAAGATAAGAATTCTATTTTTAATTTTCGCCCGGCGAACATAATAATTCGGTTCGAGCTCTTCATAAGCGAGTTCATCATCTGAAATCTTCTCGGTTAGAATTGTCACCTTATGTCCGTTTTGGGAAAGGGCTATTGCCTCTTTTTCTATTCTAATATCGGGTGGAAAACCGCGGTTGGCAAAATGTATCATTCCAATATGCATTTATTATCCTTTGCTTTGGCAAACAGCCAATTCCTCTTTGGCGTCGCCGCTTGAATCGATATTTTCGGATAAGGCGATTTTAGCCTGGCTCAGGGCGCGAAACATCCATGCCTGGCCCCAGCGCAGCATCGGAATTCTCAAATGCCACTCCCCGATTATCGGATTTTTCTTAATCATGTAAACATACTCTCCGTCCGCGTATTCCATGTTTTTTTCGCCCCAATAAATGATATGCTTTAATTGCTGGAATTCGTCGGGATGATCTTCAAAAAGTACAGCCTTGCATAATATCGCCTCGGCAATGGAATGAATATTGACGGGATAATACGATTCCGGTCCGTTTTTAACCCGGCCATCTGACGTAAACATCCGCGATTGGTACCATGAATAATATTTCAAATACGCCGCTTTGAATTTTTCCATCCCGGTAAGTTTCCAGAGCCTGTAAAGCATTCGAATTTCAAACCCGCTGTGATAATGATCGGTATGGATTTTACCGCCGTTATGGCTGTCGGTTTGGGCCAGGCTCCAGTAAGGCAAATATCCGTCGTTATGCTGTTCTGCAAGGGCAAAATTACCACATTTGAGGCCAGTTTCATACCATTTTTGCTCGCCGGTTTCCTTGCCTATTCGTACAAGAAATTCGCCTACAAAAAGATTGGCATTATGTACCTGAAAATCGTCAATAGGAGTATAGCTAAAACAGATTTGCTCCGGATGGTTAACGGTTTTTTTGAGATCATTCACAAAAAAGTAGCAAATTTCTTTACATATTTCCAAATATCGCGTTTCGTTTGTTGCTTTATAAAGCAAATAAAAACCATCACCCACAATGGAGGTTACGACCGACGATGGAGTTCCATGGGGAATGAAAGTAACAGAGCGCCAATCGAAAGGATAGCCCCAGTTATGCCCGCTGTATTTTCTGCCGCCGTTGCACATCAGCCACTTGGCATACTTCTTTGCCTGATCAAGGTAATGTTGATCATTTGTAGCTATATACATATTTGAGTATCCCGCCAGCAACAAGCCCATAGCCTTGGCATTCACCTGAGATTTGACTCCAAACAATTTTCGAGTAAAAAAAGGGAATATTCCTCCCAAACCGAATATCATCCTTCTTATAAATTTGTGATGAATTTTCGGCTTATCCTCTCGAAAGCGAGACAGTAGCTTAGCCTGGCCTAGATCATACGGGTCCCATCCGGCAAAACCATTATGTTCTATCCAGCAATCAAGCCGCCTGATAATATTATCTAAATCTTCTAACAATTTTTTCTGCCGCCTTTTTATAAATGTTAATTGTTTTTTTGCATTCCGGAGCAAAATCAGACCCGCTAAATGCAAGCTTGTTGTCTTGATATATTTTCCAGAATTCGCCAACGCTAATAAACTTTATATTATCGTCCTTGTTGCACATTTGAATAAAATCGATAAGTTTTTTTTCCTCTTCAAAGCTGGGCTTGAAGTTTTTAAATCCTTTATCAAATTTTATAAGCGAATAACTGTGCATAAAGAAATTCATTACTTTAAGATTATTGCATTTCGCTTCTTTAACAAAAAACATTAGCTCTTCAAGAGCGCAATGGTTTAAGTCCGTTTTAATAAATGCTTTTTTGTAATTGTATTTAAACAAACCGAAATCGAGAATTTTATCGACATACATCCCGGTCGCCGGAATTTCCACCAGCCCATCTTTGCTGGCAACATTATTTTTTGACCAGGTTACTTTGCAGTTAGGATGCCCATGAAGCATGCTTGAATCGATATGTATATCATTATGTTTCAGAGCCTTTAATGTATTCCCGTCCAAGCCATAAGCGCCTGCCCGGTGGGCAACCGGCCATTTATCTGTCCAGTCGCGCAATTTCCGCTTCATATTGCTTATCAATTGGATTTGCTCATCCAAAGAATACTGGCTCATTAATTCCCGCGGGGGGACCTGGCTGTCTGCCCAGATAGGATGCGAGTGAATTTGAACGTCCTGTTTTCTTTCGGTAAGCTTTCCGACCAATTTTCTTAATTTATCCTCTCCAAGCTTGTCGGCCTCATTAACCGCGATGAAAAAGGTCGCCTCGACTCCAAAACTTTCGAAGATATCAGCCAGACGCGTAGTAGCCCAAGGCTGTCCATCATGATAATAATCCAGCATGTCGTTTCCGTATTTTTCATTGAAAAACGCGGTCTGCATATTTTCGGTATCAATTGTCGGAATAATGTAAAGCATTTATTTTTTTTCGGCCAATATCATAATGTTGGTTTTGCTTGAGTCGGGCAAAAGACGCCTGCCTATCTCGTCCCCCAATTTTGGAATGAACTTTATGCCGAGTATGTTTTTAGCAAAACAGCTTAATGGCCGATAAAATAGCATAAAAGCCGTTTTGGTAAATTTATTCTGTGCTATTCGGTACATCATATTTTTAGAGGAATTATCATTTACTAAATAATCATTCCAATCCGATGTTGTTATAACATTTCTCAGGCGTGTTATTTTCATCAGCGGCCGTTCTATAAATCCATAAATCCTGGCCCGGTTGTAATCAATAGCCCTGATTTCAAAATAATTTCCGATGAGCTTTAACGCTTGCTCGTTTGAAAAATACGATTGGCCGCTGTCAATTACGCTTGTAAACAGAAACCAACCGCCGGTTTTTAATTTTCTATGAATATTTATAATACTTTCTTCTCTTTTTTTATTGTCAAGATAATAGATAACTTCCATAGCCATTATTCCGCCAAAACTATCGTCATCAAACGGAATATCCGGTAGCGCTGATTGCTCGAAATATCCTGATGGAATCAGTCTTTGTATTTCTTTTACGGCATTATGCGATATGTCAATTCCTGATATTTTCGCATGAGGAAAATTATTTAGAAACGGCAAGGTGAAATCTCCGAAGCCGCAGCCGATCTCCAGTATTTCACCTCCGGGATCGCCGATATATTTTTTAATAAAATTCAGGCAATTATCGTATCTGACTGCCTGACTGGCACGCCATCTTACTCCCCAAGCATCGCCTTTATCGCAGTCAGCATACCGTTTTTCGAACCACTCTTTAGTTGGCAATTTCATTTCCTATTTTTTCGCGTCCGTTTTAGATAACAGCTCATTAGCAGGTAGTACCAAAGAACCATGGTTACCATTGACGCCGCAATCGCGCCCATTACTCCGTATATCGGTATGAGGATAATGTTTCCTGTCAGATTAAACGGTGACGTTATCATCGCGTAATGGCCGATTCGTTTTTCGCCCTTAGCCACCAGAAACATATTATATGGCTGGTACATCCCCTGGAAAAAAGTAACCGCGGCAACAGGTACTATATATTTGGCTACCGGCAGAAATTCCTGCCCAAAAAAGAGATTAACTATAATCTTTGAAAAGAGAAGCATAAATACTACACAACCCAAAAGCCATATCGTGTTATAAACTATAATTTTCCGGGGAATAAAATCACGACTAGCGAATTTTTTAAACATCGAATCGGATAAGGCCCTGCTGAACACCACCATCGGGCTGCAAATAACAAAGGTAAGGGTATAAAATCCAAGCTGAGAGGCGTTTGTAAAAAAGGCTATCATCAAACCGTCTAATTGATGTGTTGCCTGATCCGCTACCTGACCGGCAAAAAGATGCAGGCCGAATTCTTTGTTTTTCTTCCACAGCGCACGTAAATTGCCCGATAGCCCGCTGAAGAGCGGTTTAAGCCTATATAGAATAATCGCGGCTGTAGCGATAAAACCTGTTAAATACAGTAATATTGCCTCTGTAACAGTAACCCCTCTGACGAAAAATAGAATTGCCAGCGGCGCAAGAAAAAAGGCTTTGGACAATACGCTGAAAAGAGCAGAGTTTCCAACTTTGTTTGAACCTATGCTTATAGCCGGAATAAAAAATTGAAACGGCAAAACAAAACAGAGGGGAGAAACCAATCGAAGTGTCGCGCCAAGATTTACGTTGAACAGGCTATCGACAAAAAAACTGGCTGTAAAAATGAACAGCGAAAAGCTGAGGCCTATCAGGGAAGCCATAAGAAAACCCATACCAAAGAGCTCTCTTTCCTTTTCAGGATCACTGTTGCCCGCCAGCAGAACTTTTATTGATGAAAATAGCCCGAACCGAAAAAACAAAGCTGAAAAACCGGTGACCGACAGGAAAAGGGCAAACAACCCAAAACCATCTGGTCCCAATGCCCTGGTCTGAATTACTTTTATCGCGAAGCCAATTAGTAATCCTAAAATTGTCGAGAAAAACAGTATGCCCGTTTGATGAATAACTTTTCGATGCGATTTGTATTCGCTCAGCCCATACTTAAGACCTTTAGTCAGGGGACCCTGCTCGTTCTGAACTTTATCTGGTTTTGTAAATGTACTTTTTACTGTCATGTTACTATATCTGTGCTAATAAAAAATGGGGGTTGCCTAAGCGATATTAACCAACTCACATGTACACGCCTTTCTCTTACTCTATCAGATTTAACACGCCCCAAAACCCACATAATTGAAATGTGTTAGCTCTATATTTAAATCGGCATTGTATTCCTGAACTAAAGGGTATAGCAGAGTAAATGCACGACAAAGCGATATTAGCACTCTAAATTAGATCGGCTATTTTGCAGCTGATTGTAAAGATTTTCCGAGAAATTCCGAACTCATTTGAAAACGGCTATAAAGAAAGACCGAGATGCTTTTTAACTCATTAGAGTTCCTGATATTTTTTCCGCTTGTTGTTGCTGTCTATTATGCAATTCCTCACCGTTACCGCTGGCTTTTGCTGCTGGCCGCGAGCTACTATTTCTATATGTGCTGGAAAGCCGAATATGTATTCCTGATAATCTTATCTACTCTGATAGATTATTTCGTTGGTATCAGGATGGGCAAAGTCGAATCGAAAAGGAAAAAACGTAAATATCTATTATTGAGTATTCTAACTAATTTAGGACTCTTGTTTTCCTTCAAATATTTCAATTTCTTTAATGATTCAAGTCGCGCGTTGTTTAATAGCCTGGATATTTTTTACAATTTGCCCTCATTCGATTTCTTTTTGCCGGTCGGCATATCTTTCTATACATTTCAGACATTAAGTTACTCGATTGATGTTTATCGAGGAGTTAAAAAACCTGAAAGGCATCTTGGAATTTTCGCTTTGTATGTTTCATTTTTCCCTCAGCTTGTAGCTGGACCTATAGAGCGCTCGACAAGGCTTCTGCCGCAATTTTATAAACACAACGAGTTTGAAAGCAAGCGGGTTGTAGAGGGGCTTAGGCAGATGTTATGGGGATTTTTCAAGAAAATTGTCATTGCCGACAGGTTAGCTGTATATGTTAACCAAGTCACTACTGTCCGGCCTTTAGACTAAGGAATAATTGATTAGTTTGCATAATT
>CAZKYQ010000130.1:5243-7467 GCA_964556975.1 uncultured Ignavibacteria bacterium | reverse complement strand
GTTTAGTTTTTACAGAGTAATCAAACTCTCTGCCCTTTGCAAATTCTTTAATCATCGCTCTCTATCTTCATAATAACAATATCCATCCCCCCTTAACAAGGGGGGATTATAGGGGGGTAATTTACCAAATCTCCCTATTAACATCATTCCCCTGCCTGATATTATAATTTCGTTTCGCCCTGCTCATAGCACCCAACAGAGCGTTGTCATCCAACATCACATTAATTGTCGTTTGCTGTTTCCTCAACAAACCCGATATTTTCTGCAATTCATTATTCATAGAACTCAACTGCCCGGATCCAGCGCTCAAATTTGACATGCCAGCGCTGCCAAACCCGCTGATTGCCGGAGACCCCAAACCAGCAACTTGACTAAGCCCCGGAATAAAAGAAAGTATTTGAGTATAAATCACCTTCCGTAAAAAATAAGTCAAAAAATCCTGCGCCATCATTTTCCAAATATCTTTAAACTTTGTTTTCGTATTCCAGAGACTTTCCACCATTCTGCTTGTCAGTGCATCAATGCCACTCGCAAGCATACCGTACATATCTTTAGCAGATTGACTCATCGCATAAAAAGATTCTATCGACTCCATTTCGATTTCTTGAAATGCGCCGATAAATTTATCTTTTAATTCCACAACGCCGGTTAAACCAACACTCATTAATCTTGCAAAATCACTGACATCCGCTTTCATATTCTTAATATAAGTCAGTGCCCCTTCCAGCCAGGCTTTCGCATTTTCTTCACCATGCTTTTTTGCCTTTACTTTCCGCCGTGCTTCTAATTCATCGAGTAGCGCATTTTGTTTGTCATATAACTCATTAAGTTTTGTATTCTCAGCCTCATACCGTTCCGTCATATCATCGAGCATGTTTTTAACAATACGATTATGATCTTTCGCATACTCTTTTTCGAGTTTAGTAACCCGCTCTAAATAAGATTCGACTCTACCCCCTGTTGACTCGATTTCAGAATCTAACGCAGCAATTTCAGCCTTGACTTTATTCACATCCCAATTGTCGATCTCTTTATTGAATTTCTGCATCGCCGTTGTCGCCCCATCCACATCACCGGAAAGATTCTCAAACTCGTCTCCGGCAGAAACCAAATTCGGAATCAACAACCCGGCAGCCAGCGTAATCGCTCCCAAAACCCATCCGATAGGTCCGGCAGAAATTTGCACCGCAATCAAAGCCGCCCTGACTTTCCAAAGCAGTGCAATAATTGCCGTAACTACCGCTATTGTAGAAATTAGTTTAGGATTCATTTTGCTGATTAAATCAAAGAACTTCGTAGCCACATCCACAAGCGGAGCCAACTGCGCCAGCACTTTGCCCAGCGTAATTTTCATGTTTTTCCATTTTGCTTCTGCCCGGGCAACCCGTTCCGCATCAGAAAGAGCAAGCTCGCCGGTTCTTGCCATGCGCTCATTCATCAGCGCCACCGCAGCATCCACCGAAAGTGCCCTTCGTTCCACAGCGCCCAATCTTTTGCCGTCTGCCAGTTCCTCAATTTTTCGATTGAGATCGGTGAGATTAATGCCAAAGTTATCAAGCAACTCCGTAGATCCACGTAACACGCCAGAGACGATCTCACCAAACTTCACCATCGTATTGCCGCCTTTTCGGACCGCTTCCAACCTGGCAAATTTGGTGAAAGTTTCAAGTTGCTCATTCGTCGCGCCAAGGTCGATGGCTTCAACAGTCTTCTGCATTAAATCAAAATCAGAAACAGTGCCTTTAACATTTTCACGTAGCTTTTCTAAAAAGTCAGCATCAGCGATACCCTCAAAAGCAGCCTTAACATCATTGGCTTTTAACGCCAGCGTGGTCATTTCTTTAATCGTGCCACCAACCATGCGCAAATTCTGAATCCCAAACCAAATTTTCTGAGAAAAATCGCCAATTTTGGAGATGGAAGATTTTAGTTTATCTGCTTCCTGTTTCCCTTTTTTCATCGATTTGGAAATAATATCGCCGAGATTTTTAATGTCCACCTCAGCATCTTTTCCATTAATGCGCACACGGATCGTTGCTGTATTGCTAATCGCCACTTGTCATCGCCTCAAATTTCTTTTTCCGGTAATCCAAAAAAACTGCAATCTGTTTCAAAGTAATTTTTTCCCTGATAAAATGATATTGCGAAATATCGCCGTCTGCCACCACAGCGATCAGTTCGTCCCAGTCGGCATCGTCTCTGTCAGTTTCTCCAAAGCGCCACT
>CAZKYQ010000130.1:1951-5143 GCA_964556975.1 uncultured Ignavibacteria bacterium | reverse complement strand
GCGATCAGTTCGTCCCAGTCGGCATCGTCTCTGTCAGTTTCTCCAAAGCGCCACTCTCGTTCATCTCCGACATCATCGACGTTATGTCCGAAATAATCGTCAAGATATCGTTTAAAACGAAAAAATCCGAAATTACCTTTATGGCAATGGCAGGCTTAATCTGATCTAGCATCAACTCAATATCACCCTTCAGGATAATATTAAATAACTTTTCCAGCTTGCCGGACTCCTGCAGCGTTTTCAAAATCTCAATCGGCTGATAACTTTTAAATTTTATATCCTGTAAAAGTTCAGCGACTTCAATGGTCTCGGAGATAGTAAGAAATGATTGTGTATAAGTCCTGCCAAAAATCTCATATTTGACAACATCATCACTCATTCGGTTTTTTCTCCTCTAATTTTTCATCCCCATTTACAAGGGGGACAAAGGGGGCTTTTTTGTCTGACTTTTTCGCCTTTTTTGTTAAAGCCTGCTTTTCCGCTTCCAGCCTGGCGTCCCGCATTTTTTTCAAACCATCAAGCTCGTCCTGAGTGAAGTATTTGATGTAAGAAACCAATTCGCCGTCCACGACTTTATATTGCAAGCGTGGGAATGTTTTTTCTTCCATGATTCTCCCTTATGCTGCCGGTATCGGCTTAATTGTGTGAATATAACCGTTCGTTCCTGAAAGCGCTGTAATCCTTTGCGAATGTTTAATTATCGCGTGTTCAACATCGCCGGATATAATATGTTGCTCAACATTAAATCGCTTGTTGTGAACATAAATAAATTGTGCCGATGATGAAGATACCAGCAACAGATCACAATCTTTGCTTGCCATGTCTTCCAATGCTGCATGATCTGTCGAATCGTTCTGAACATATTTAATTTCAGTACTTCCCGTATATTCCAGAAAATACTCCTCGCCTTCATCGATCTCAATCGGTTCGGCCCGCTCGACATCAATCTTGACGTTTTTATTTTCGCAATAACCAATTTCGGTGAACAATGCGAGAAAGGTGTTCCAGTGCGCCAGCGTGTCATAATCTGTCGCCGCACACGCTGTCCCGGTTTCCCGCATATACACAACATAAAAATGTCTCTGAATATTGGCTTTTGCTTTTGATAATGTTAAAGCCATGATCTTAGCTCCTTAATTTATTATACCTGAACATCAACTGTAAATTCAATTCCAGCAGCAACAGTGAAAGCGTTTTCCGAACGTCCCACTTCAAAGCCGGAGCGCCCCAGGTTTGTATTTTCGGCATAAGTCCAATCCGTACTAAACAGAAAATCTCTCACTAAGCTGATGAGTTCTTTAATTTTTCTCCGCGTCTCATCAAACTGAGCGCCGCGGTTAATAATAAGACAAACAAAATGAAGCCGTTCCCATGTCAATTCGTTGCTGTCCACAATAGGATCTATCGATTCACATTCCAGACATTCAAATACTAAAGCCGGCGTTTCATGGTCCAGATAGCGTTTCGGCTTTTCCCCGGTTTCTAACACACCAATTTCAATCTTTTTGATTTCATCTGTAATATCTGAACATGCGTTTAAATCTGTTGAAAGCTGACCTTCAACTGTGTTCATTCTGTCTGTCATATCTGGCAACTCCATCATCCCCCATTAACAAGGGGGGATCATAGGGGAGTTAATTCATCCCCGTTAAATAATCAATAATTAATTCACGCAGCCGGTCCGTATCATCATCAGTAATGAAAGCGAACCGTCGCATTTTATTTTGAAACTTTGCATATTTCACCGGCGTTCTGGCAATTAGATAATTAGCCCCAATTCTGAAATTACCCAAAGCAGCGCCACGCAAAATTCCAGTGTCTTGCATTATCCGTGAGCTGTCTGTTACGCGCTTGCCCGACATCCGCTTTCTGCCTTTAACTTTGCCGGGGATGCCCTGCGCCGGAATCTGAAGACCATCTTTCCTGACATACTGAGCAGCAAACCAGCGCCACTTGACTTCACGAAATGTCCCGGAGCCACGTTTCCCTAATTTGGGAAACATCTGCATAGTTTGACCATGCAAGTAAACATAAAACCGCTTTAACGGCACCCGGTAATCCCTGCTTTTCGCAAGGACTTTTTTCATTATCGGCGTGAAGTTGTGTGTAATAGTCTCGCTCATTCAGTCGTCTCAGATGGCGGCAGCAAAGTATCCAAATTCGATATTTTATTCCAATGTTTCATATCCGTTTCTTCAGACGAAGTCGGATATTTATCGATATTCTCAACTTGTGCCGTTCCGCTAATATCCAAATCAATATCACCGGCATTGATTTTTTTCATCTTACTTTCGCAAAGCCGCCGATAATAGATTTTGTTGGGGACATCGTTATCCTCATCGCCACGGTTTTCATAATCGCCCATTTCTTCATAACAATAGGACAATACCAGCCACATGGTGCATAGCTCGATGGTTTGCGGCGTGGCTGGATCGTCCGTAATGTCGGGAAATTTCTGGGTATTAGAATTGTATTGCCGTGAAAATTGCCTGCCTGCCATCTCGTCAACTTCCGCGCTGGCGTAACCGATCAGGGTTTCGATTCGCGCATCATTCAACTCATCAGGCAGGCTTGACGGCAGTTTATTTTTAACCGTGTTTTTGAGAACATAAATTGGCATTTAGGGCCTCACTACTATCCAGTTATATTTATTTGTAGCTGCCAATACAGAATCACAAGTTACAAAAATAGAATCGCCGTTCCGTGAAATATTGCCATACAATCCCGGAAATCCCGGTGATACATCAATCGGGAATGCGAAAAAATAACAGGTAGTATCGATTCCGGAAACAACCAATGTGTCAATCGAATCCGTATCCGCCCAGGTTTCCAAACCCGCCCAGGTGTCATCCGCAAACAGCCAATTTTTCACCCGCAGGTTTGTAATCCGTTTATATTCCTTAGCCGCATGAGTGGAAAAACCACTATCCGTATCCGGCGCAGGAACGGGCTGCATAAAATTACCGATTATCAAAATACCCAGAATGGCACACAAAATAATCGCTAAAAACATAAATTGTTTATTATTCATTTTTTCTTGCCTCTTAATCTCGATTCAGTTTTAGAAACCGCTGGCGCTGCCGATTTTTTGGAGGACCTGTCCGCCGTCTTTATGGCGGACCTGTCCGCCGTCTTTATGGCGGACCTGTCCGCCGTCTTTATGGCGGACCTGTCCGCCGTCTTTATGGCGGA
>CAZKYQ010000130.1:0-1851 GCA_964556975.1 uncultured Ignavibacteria bacterium | reverse complement strand
TGGCGGACCTGTCCGCCGTCTTTATGGCGGACCTGTCCGCCGTCTTTATGGCGGAATCTTTTTCCTTCTCAATCACGCCAGAGTCAACCAGTTTTTTCAATTGTTTATTACTCAATTTCTCAAATAAACAGGTCTGCCCCGGTTTCCAGTTTTTTCCGTCATACCAGACGGACTCATTAAGTTTATACATGATGAATCGCTCCGTTATGCTTTTGTATCGACAATCAGGTATCCGTAAGAAGTGCCAACATTCTTGACAACATACTTCCTGGTAACTTCATAAAACTTCACTTTTTTGTCAGGATATGTTTTTACTTCCGGGTATCCCTGTTCCTCAATTACGATGGTATGCGGCGTAGTGCCTTCAACCATTTCACCGGGTTCGGGTAAATAAACCAGTGCGGCATAATCGCCCCAGATGTTTGTAAAAACTCCGGCATCGGTTGAATAAACTTTATCACCGACAAAAACATTCTTAAAGCGTAACAAGGCAGCTAAATCATCAGCCTTTAAAACGCTTGCTTTGTCTTTGTTATCTGAAACCATCGCTTTAATCTGTGCATGTTTTGCTAACTGACGATAAGAATCATATCCCAATACCAAAGTATTTGGTTCAATCCCCATATCAGCGCGTGCCGCAGCGATTGCAGTTTCCAATTGATCCAAAGGATCCGAATTGGCTGAACTCCACTGGTCATCACCGGTCAATGTTGTTTTATTTCCGGTTGCATAATATGTCGCACTGAAAATAATATCGGCAACCGCTTTTTCTAATTCAACCTCAAGCATATTTTGCACTAAATTAACAGCGCGCTGCTCTAACTTCAAAACCGCATCGCCACCGTATTTTTTAGCGGCTTGAATTTCTTTATAATCCAAAGGGCTCCACAATGCATGTTCCTTGCATGTGTAAGTATCTGAACTGACAACAAAATCAGTTTGTTTTGGATTCGCACGCAATGCCCGTTCAGTGTCGATCACATAAAAACCTTCCTTGCCAAGCGTATAAAACGTACCTGTCTCGGTATATGACGGAATGACCGGCGCCACTTTTTTGGCAATCATGCTGGCGTGTTTATACCCCACAGCGAACTTCGACAAAATTGGATTTTGCGAACCCTGTAAGGTCGTTATTCTATTAGCCATCTTTATAATCTCCGTTATTTATCAATTTCATTTTTCTGTTATTTATACAGCAACGCAGCCATAAGCCATGTTGACCTGAATAAAAGTTCCTGCATCACTTGCCGCTTGCATAGCATAACCGACAATAATACCAGAACCGCCCTGATCAACGACTCTTCCGTTAGCATCCGTTTTTAATGGTCCCTGTAAAGTACAGGTGCCACCAGCTTCAACAACTTCAATCGGTGCCCGGCCTATCGATGCGATACTACCACTATCGGTGTCATGCAGGCAGACTCCCAGCGCTTCTTTTGCCGCAGTGTGTTTGCCAACAGAATCGACGATGCGCTTTGCTGTCAGCGCTTCGCCCGCCTCGATAGTAATGGTATCGTTTTCGCCTGATACTAATCTTGCTTTCATGGTTTTATTTCTCCGTTATTTTTTCAAAGATTCAAGGTATTGAAAAACTGCATCTTCATAGTTCTCAACTTTGTTAGCTTCCTGGAACTTCAATACCTGTTTATGAAATTTATTTGCTTCATCCTCAGACATGTCGTCAGAATAAGCAATCGATTTATTCTCCGGATCCTCAACATCCCGCTTGCCATCTTCCCCTTGCGGAACGATGAGCTTTCCGTCTTTAGCAGCCTGAAAAACTGCCCCGACAAATTCGTCCATAAATTCGCCCGCTGAAAGTTCGTTGCCCTCATCAGAGAATTTTGCAAC
>CAZKYQ010000129.1:0-7641 GCA_964556975.1 uncultured Ignavibacteria bacterium | reverse complement strand
GAAAGATGGCAGCAAGGGCTTCTGGAATGTTGATGTCGTAAAAATATCCGAAAACAGGTTTTTGGGGTTTTTAAAAGATATTACCGAGAGTTTCAAAACTCAAAAAGCTTTAGAGGAAAGCGAGGAGAAATTCAGGGGTTTATCCGAGCAATCTCCCAATATGATCTTCATAAATAAAATGGGAAAAGTGGTTTATGCCAATCGGAAAAGCGAAGAAATAATGGGATACTCAAAGGATGAATTTTATTCCGATAATTTTGATTTTCTAAAATTGATTGATCCTGATGATCTCCCATTAGTAAAAGTAAATTTCGCCCGACATCTGAAGAATGAGAATGTTGAGCCCTATGAATATGGGCTGATAACTAAAGCGGGAGACAAGATTGACGTAATAATTAACTCCCATATTATAAAATATGAAGGTGAGAACGCCATTCTCGGAATAGTAACAGACATAACGGATCGCAAGAAAGCCGAGGAATTGAGAGAAAAACTTATTGGCGATCTTCAGAAGGCCGCGAACGAAATAAAAACTTTAAGCGGTTTCATACCAATTTGCGCGTCCTGCAAAAAAATCCGCGACGATAAAGGATACTGGGAGCAAATCGAAACATATATTTCAGAGCACTCCGAGGCTGAGTTTTCCCATAGCATCTGCCCCGAATGTTCACAAAAGATATATCCCGAATTGTAATAATATATCTATTTATCTATCTGTAGGATCGCGAAAAACGCTTCCTGCGGCACTTCAACCTGTCCGACCTGCTTCATGCGTTTTTTCCCCTCTTTCTGGCGTTCCAATAGTTTGCGCTTGCGGCTGATATCTCCGCCATAGCATTTGGCGGTAACGTTTTTCCTGAGAGGCTTCACGCTTTCCCGCGCGACGACTTTGTTCCCGATCGAGGCCTGAATTATCACCTCGAACATCTGCCGGGGAATAAGTTTTTGCAGTTTTTGGCATAAGGAACGCCCCCATTCGAATGCTTTTTCGCGGTGGATAATATACGATAAAGCGTCAACCGGTTCGCCATTTAAGAGTATTTCGAGTTTAGCTAATTTTGATTCTTTATAATCCAGAAATTCATAATCCAGAGAAGCATAACCCCGCGAAACAGATTTCAGCCTATCATAAAAATCGAATATAATTTCCGATAGCGGCATTTCATATTGCAAGCTGGCCCGTTCGGGGTCGATATATTCGGTTGTTTTATATATGCCCCGCCTGTCAAGACAGAGCTTCATCAAATTGCCCAGATATTCGGAAGGCGTAATTATAGTAACCGCGACAAAAGGTTCTTCAATTGATAGAATGTTTCCTGATTCGGGCATTAACGAAGGGTTTTCTATTAATATTTGGCTTCCGTCAACAGAATTTACTCGATATTCAACACTGGGAACTGTATTTATGATACTAAGCTCATGTTCTCTACGAAGGCGTTCCTGCACTATTTCCATGTGCAATAATCCAAGGAATCCTACCCTGAACCCGAAACCGAGCGCGGCAGATGTCTCAGGCTCAAATACAATGGCGGAGTCGTTCAACTGAAGTTTTTCGATTGCGGACCGTAAATCCTCGAAATCCTCGCTGGCGCTGGGATAAAGCCCGGCGAAAACCATTGGCTTTACTTTGCGGAAACCCGGCAACGGTTGGGCGGCCGGATTGGAACGAATAGTAATCGTGTCGCCCACATGCGTATCCGCGACATTGCGGATATTTCCGATAATATATCCGACTTCGCCCGCAACCAGTTTTTCTTGCGGTATCATGTCAAGTTTTAAAAAGCCAAGTTCGTCCAATTCATATTTACGATTATGCGAAAAGAATTTTAGCCAATCCCGTTTTTTAAATGTACCGTCAAAAACCCGAACATAGGCAATAGCGCCGCGGTAACTGTCAAATGCGGAATCGAAAATAAGCGCTCTTGGGGGGCCTTCGGGATCGCCCTTGGGGGGAGGCACTCTCTCAACCACAGCTTCCAAAACTTCTTTGATGCCTATCCCGGTTTTGGCAGACACTTTTAATATTTCATCAAATTCAACGCCAAGCAGATTCGCTAAATCTTCAATGACCGTTTCTGTTTCCGCTGAGGGCAGGTCAATTTTATTTATTACCGGTATAATCTGCAGTTCGGCGTCCATCGCAAGGTACAGATTCGAAAGCGTTTGGGCCTCAATACCCTGTGAAGCGTCAACTATCAGAATCGCTCCCTCGCATGCATACAGTGATCTTGAAACCTCGTAGGTAAAATCGACATGACCGGGAGTATCGATAAGATTTAGAGTGTATTTATTCCCATTGAGGGCGTTGTAATTCATCCTGACGGCGTGCGATTTAATCGTAATGCCCCGTTCGCGTTCAAGATCCATTGAATCCAATACCTGCTTTTTCATCTGGCGGCTGGACAAGGTCTGTGTCTCCTCCAGCAACCTGTCCGCCAATGTCGACTTTCCGTGATCTATATGCGCGATTATGCAAAAATTCCTGATCATATTTGTTTTCATAGCTTCATAATGTAACTAATTTTTTTAAAATTCCAAGAAAATGATTCGGATCCCTCTTTACTTTTTTTTAGACAGCTTAAAAACAGTATCGTCAATCATGGGCCGCTCTAAACGGTTTGACATTAAACTGTCCATTCATATATTTGTCTGTATGTTCAAAAAGTTATCTTCCGATCTCGGAGAAAAGATAAAGATCAATTTCGCTTCATTTCCCGCGAATCATTCAATAAAAATCGCCTGCAAGGCGTTTTCCTAATAATATAAACATGGACCGGTTGCAAGAATGAAACTCGATGGTTATGGGCCCGAAGAAGAGTCTTTGGGCAAAGCATACGACGCTCGCCTTATCAAGCGTCTTAGCAAATACATAAAACCTTACCGGTTCTATGTCTTTATATCCATTCTTCTTTTGATATTGGCGTCAATGGCACAATTAGCGGGTCCATATCTAACTAAAATCGCAATCGATAATTACATAAAAAACAAAGACATTTCCGGCCTATTCAATATAATTCGATTATTTTTGGCGGCGTTATTTGCCCATTTTGTTCTTCAATATTTTCAAATTTATATAATGCAATGGGTTGGCCAGAAGATAATGTATGATATTCGCATGAAAATCTACTCCCATATCGAGCATTTGGGACTGGCATATTTTGATAAAAACCCTGTCGGGCGTTTGGTTACAAGGGCTACCAGCGATGTTCAGGCGCTAAATGAGCTTTTTACCTCCGGGGTTGTTTCTATTTTCGGAGATATTATCACTCTTCTCGGAATACTTGGAATCATGTTTTATCTGAATTGGAAATTAGCGTTGGTTTCAATGATCGTCGTTCCATTTATTTTCACGGCTACCATAATATTTCGTTCAAAAGTCAGGAAATCATTCAGGGCTATTCGTTCGCGGGTCGCCCGGCTCAACGCCTTTTTGCAGGAGCACATTACCGGCATGTGGGTCGTGCAAAGCTTCGCCGCTGAAAAAAACACTTATGATAAATTTGAGTTTATAAACCGTGACCTCCGCGACCATCATTTAAGGGCCGTATTTTACTTCGCGACATTCTTCCCGATTGTTGAAATTCTCGGATCGGTAACTTTGGCTTTAATCATCTGGTACGGCGGCGGGCAAATTGTCAGCGGAGTTCTGACATTCGGCGCCTTGGTCGCGTTTATCCAATATGCTGACAGGTTCTTTTATCCTATCCGCGACCTTTCTGAAAAATATAATATTTTGCAGCAAGCGATGGCCTCTTCAGAACGCATATTTATGCTTCTTGATGAAAAACCCGATATCATCGATCCCGATAAACCTAAAAGTTTAAAAACCGTAAAAGGTGAAATTAGATTCAGCAATTTATGGTTTGCTTACAAAGATGACAATTGGGTCTTAAGAGACATAAATTTGAAAATAATGCCAGGTGAACGCATCGCCATTGTTGGCGCGACTGGTTCGGGCAAAACATCCCTTATAAGCCTGCTTTTGAGGTTTTATGAATACCAGAAAGGTGATATTTATCTCGATGATAATTCTATCAGAAAATTCAACGTTAAAGAATACAGAGAAAATATTGCCCTGGTTCTTCAGGATATTTTTATGTTTTCCGGCGATATCGCCAGAAATGTGAGGCTTGGGAACAAGAATATAGATGATGAGAGAATTTTACAATCCTTAAAAACCGTAGGCGCCGACGGTTTTGTTGAAAAGCTCAAAAGCGGTATTGGTTTTATTTTAACCGAAAGAGGAGGCAATTTATCAGTAGGCCAGCGACAGCTTTTGGCTTTCGCCAGGGCGCTCGCGTTCGATCCGAAAATCCTAATATTGGATGAGGCGACTTCTTCTGTCGATACGGAAACCGAGATATTGATACAAACCGCTCTCGAAAAACTTTTAGCCGGGAGAACGTCAATAATTATAGCGCACCGTCTTTCCACGATTAAAAACTCTGATAGAATAGTCGTAATGCATAAAGGACAGATAAAAGAGGTTGGGACTCATTCTGATCTGCTGGCAAATAAGGGGATATATCATCGCCTTTATCAATTGCAATATCAGGATCAGGAAATTTCCGGAAAAGTGCATGAGCGATTTTCTTAAGACGGCCGAATACGCGGCACGCGCCGCGGGAAAGTATCTTGCGGGAAGATTCGGAAGTTCGCTTCAAATTGAGAAAAAAGGCGAAATAAATCTTGTAACTGACGCTGATAGAGAAGCGGAAAATATCATCAAGAAAATTTTACTTTCCGAATTTCCCAATCACCGGTTATTGGCAGAGGAAGGAGGCGATACAAATGCCGGATCTGATTTCCTCTGGGTTATCGACCCATTGGACGGCACCACTAATTACGCCCACGGGTTTCCGGTTTACTGCGTCTCCATAGCCTTACTCAAAGACAATGAGATCATTGTGGGTTGCGTTTACAATCCGAATCTTGATGAGTGTTTTTCGGCAGAGCTTGGAAATGGGGCGTCATTAAACAATAAACCCATACATGTATCAACAACAACATCCTTAAACGATTCATTGCTTGCTACAGGCTTCCCCTATGATATAAGAGAAACCGCTAACGATAACATCAAAGAGTTCACCGCGTTCGCGAAAACATCGAGGGCAGTGAGAAGGGCCGGTTCAGCCGCACTTGATCTTGCTTATGTCGCCTGCGGCAGATTTGACGGTTTTTGGGAATTCAAATTAATGCCTTGGGACCTGGCAGCCGGCATACTTTTAATTACAGAGGCGGGAGGCGCCGTAACTTCCCCGGAAAATAATCAATACGATATTTTTAATGGAGACGCCTTGGCCTCAAACGGTCTGATACATTCTCAAATGTTCGAAATACTTCAAGAGATTCGCCATGAATAATTATAAATCTTGACAGCTTGAGACTACTTATCGTTGGACAATAGTTTTACGATAACTTCTTTAAGTTGGTTAATCCTAAAAGGTTTTATCAAATAAGCATCTATCCCCTCGGTTTGGGCGACGCCCGGAGGATACGCAAGGGGATATCCCGTTACCATGATCGTTGAAATATCCGGATTTAATTTCTTAACTTCCAAGACCAAATCTTTCCCTGACATCTCGGGCATAATATAGTCGGTTATCAAGAGATCAAATTGATTTTTCTTGAATTTTTCAAGCGCTTCACGGCCAGAGCTTGCCAAGACAGGCGAATATCCGAGTATTATCAGGGCATTATTCAAAATTCTCAAGATGCCTTCATCGTCATCCACTATAATCACCCTGGCGATTTTTTCTTGAGGTGAGATTGAAGATTTATCAAAGTTCAGCAAAATTGTGGATATCAGCTCCTCGACTTTGCCGATTCTAAAAGGTTTTGAGAGTATTCCATCAACGCCTGAGTCTAAATATATATTAATATCGGGGTCTTTCTGATCAGTAATAAAAACCACCGGCAGATCGATTTTTCGCGATTTAATCCTTTTTAGAAAATCAGGCCATGAATTACCAGGCATTTCGGCGGAGCCAATTATCAAATCTATCTTAGAATTAGCGAGGACTTCTTCGGCTTCCTGAACTGTAGCGGCATTGGAAGTATCGTATCCGATAGCTCTCAAAGTATCGCCTAATAACTCATGCGTATCCTTTTCATCACTAATCAAAAGGACCTTAATTGAGTATTCGAATTTTAAATTGTCCATTATCCTCTAATAATATTGAGGACGCGCTCTGTTGTTTCTTTCAAAAGGTTTTCGTTGTCGGCTTCCACGTTGAGCCTGAGCAACGGTTCAGTATTAGACCGCCTGACATTAAACCACCAATTATCGTATTCAATTGTTATTCCGTCAAGCATATCAATCGTTCCGTCGGAAAAATGGGCCTTAATTTCCTCAAGTTTCGCGGTTATATTATTGACTCGGCTATTGATTTCACCAGACCTCGCATATCTATCAAATGATGATACCTGCTTTGAAAGCGGCATGTCGGCCTCCGAAATCAGTTCAAGGCAAACCAAAAGCGCAATTAAACCGGAATCCGCAAACCAGTTGTCGCGAAAATAGAAATGCCCGGAATGCTCGCCTCCGAAAACAGCATTGTGTTTTTTCATAAGAGGTTTTATCAACGCGTGGCCCACCCTTGTTCGGATTGCTTTACCGCCCATTTGCGAGACCGCTTCCGGGACCGATTTAGAGCAAATCAAATTATAAAGAACCGTCGATCCGGGGTTCTTTTTGAGCAACGCTTTGGAAACCAACGCAGTTACCATATCTCCGCCCAGGGTCTTGCTGTTTTCATCGATAAGAAACACCCGGTCGGCGTCACCGTCAAAAGCCGCCCCCAAATCCGCTCCGGTTTCCTTGATTTTCAGTTTCAAATCAGCAACATTTTCCGGCTCTATGGGACTTGCGGGATGATTTGGGAAATTCCCGTCCAGCTCAAAATACATCGGTATTAATTCGCAGGGGAGCTTTTTAAAAACCTCCGGGATAATCATCCCGGCCATTCCATTCCCGGCATCGATAACTATCTTGAACGGCTTGATCCGGGAAACATCAACGAAACTCAGGACGTGAGCAATGTAATCAGCCATTATGTCTTTGTTAGCAACAGCGCCTGGTTCGGCGGACCTTACAAAGCTATTATTTTCTATATTTTTTTTTATTTCACCAAGCTTACCGTCTCCTGAAAGCGGTACGGCTTCTTTTTCGCATATTTTCATGCCGTTGTATTCCGGCGGATTGTGGGAGGCGGTTATCATAATTCCGCAATCAAATTCATATTTCCCCACTGCAAAATAAAGCCCGTCGGTGGAGATCAATCCGATATCGGTAACGTCCGCGCCGCCCTCAATAAGGCCTTTAATAGCTGCATCGTTCAGGTTCTCCGAAGAGCTCCTTATGTCACGACCGATAACAGCCCTTTTGGGGCGCAACAGCGTTGCCAATCCCAGACCAATTTTGTAAGCGGTTTCATCGTCGAGCTGGTCCGGATATATGCCTCTGATGTCATAAGCTTTAAAAATCGAGCCGTCTATTTTCATAAATGAGAAATAATATCATGATTTGATTCTGTCAAGGCTCAACTTGTTAAGAGGCCTAATTTTCGCCAAAAAGCGGGAATTCCATAAATTGCCCTTGCAGAGGCAAATTTGGAATAGTATGTTAAGCAGATGAAAAAG
>CAZKYQ010000128.1:0-7725 GCA_964556975.1 uncultured Ignavibacteria bacterium | reverse complement strand
GGTTGCGCCGACAGCCGGTTCTGCGGGCACGCCGAAGTGGAGGAACTTCGCGGCGAAGCTTCCCTGGCAAAAGATAAGCTTGGCTGGGAGCCTGAAGTTTCTTTCAAACAGATGATCGAAATGATGGTCGATACCGACATGGAACGGCTGAAAGGCGAATGAAAGCCCTTATCACAGGAATAGGCGGATTTGTCGGGTGTCATTTAACTCGATACCTCATACTTAACGGCCATCAGGTCTCAGGGCTCGATTACGCCGGTATCGAACTGCCGGATGATTTCAAATCTTATGATAATTTCAAAGTCTATGAAGGCGATCTTTGCGATGAAAAAATAATTTCCGATGTAATAAATGATTATAAACCCGACACGATATTTCATCTGGCCGCGCAATCGTCTGTGAAAATATCTTTTGAAAACCCCTCCGATACATTTTCTGTCAACCTTTTCGGAACGTTGAACCTGCTTGAAGCCGTCAGTAAAGTCGATTACGAAATCAAAACGCTGATCGTTTCATCATCGGAGGTTTACGGCCGGCTTGAGCCGGAGGAATGCCCGGTCGTTGAGGAGCATCCTCTAAGGCCGATAAATCCTTACGCCGTCAGCAAGGCCGCCGTTGATCTTCTTGCCAGCCAGTATTTCCTGGCCTACAAATTGCCAATTTATATAGTACGGGCCTTTTCCCATTCCGGACCGGGACAGAAAACGGTTGGGGTTCTTTCAGATTGGGCATTTCAGATCGCCAAAATTGAGCTTGGTCTTGCGCCGCCGGTCTTAAAAGTCGGAAACCTAAAAGTTAAACGAGATTATACAGACGTTAGAGATGTTGTTCGGGGTTATACCGGCATTATTGAAAAAGGAGAACCCGGAAAACCGTATAACGTATGCTCGGGAGTGGGCTATGAGCTTTCGGAACTTCTGGAAAAATACCGGGCAATGGTCGACAAGGATATTGAGGTTTTAAGGGATCAGTCAAGGATGCGGCCTGTCGATATTCCGATACTAACGGGATCAAATAAAAGAATAAAAAGCGATACGGGGTGGGAACCCAAGATTGATATTGACGCAACTCTGGCCGATTCCCTGAAATACTGGCGTGACAAGCTGGTTGAGGAAATATAAAAACTGACGATAATCCTAATTAAAGAAATAAATTCGGAGCTGATAAATGACATCAAAACCAGCAAAGCAAAAAACAAAAAACAAGAAGATAAAATCGGCGCCATCGAAAAGCAGGACTACAATGTCCGGGCTTGAAAGTAAGATTAAAAACCATTCCGCGTTAATCGCGATTATCGGCATGGGCTATGTAGGCCTGCCTCTTGCTGTCGAATTTGGCCGTGTCGGTTTCAAAGTTACCGGAA
Source organism: uncultured Ignavibacteria bacterium (assembly GCA_964556975.1). Taxonomy (GTDB): domain Bacteria; phylum Zixibacteria; class MSB-5A5; order UBA10806; family UBA10806. Next base: position 6,362 of record CAZKYQ010000128.1, on the reverse strand, counting down.
TAGATATTCTTGAGAAAAAAGTCAAAATTATAAATTCCGGCAAATCTGATATCGATGATATTAAAGATTCCGATGTCAAGGAGCTGGTGGATCTTAAAAGGCTTAAATGTACAAGTGATTTTTCGGTGCTGAAAACGGCGGATGTTGTCGTGATTTGCGTGCCGACGCCCCTTAATAAAACCAAAGACCCTGACGTTTCTTTTATCCTTTCCGCTGTAAGCGAAATACAAAAGCACCTTCATAAGGGACAGTTGATAGTTCTTGAATCCACGACATACCCCGGTACAACCGCGGAGCTGATTCATCCCCGGCTTGAAGAAGACGGAATGAAGGTCGGTAAGGATTTCTATCTGGCCTTTTCCCCTGAGAGGGTCGATCCCGGCAATGAAAAGTACACAACTCAAAATACTCCAAAAGTCGTTGGAGGCACTACTCCTGCCTGTAGGAGGATCGCCAAATTGTTTTACGAACAATTTGTTGTGCAGGTTATTCCCACATCATCGACACAGGCCGCGGAAATGGTGAAGCTTTTGGAAAACACGTTTCGCTCGGTAAACATAGGGCTTGTTAATGAAGTCGCTTTAATGTGCGACCGGCTTGGCATCGATGTCTGGGAAGTAATAGACGCCGCCGCAACAAAGCCGTTTGGCTTCATGCCTTTTTATCCCGGCCCGGGACTTGGCGGGCATTGTATCCCGATAGACCCCCATTATCTTTCATGGAAACTTAAATCGCTGAATTATTACGCAAGATTTATCGAGCTTGCGGGAGATATAAATTCTCACATGCCGGAATATGTGGTGGAGAAAATAGCTATGGCATTAAACTCAAAAAAACTGTCAATCAACGGCGCGAAGGTTTTAGTCCTGGGAGTCGCCTATAAACAGGACATATCAGATCTCCGCGAATCCCCCTCGCTTGACGTTATCCGAATCCTTCAGGAAAAAGGGGCCAAGGTTTCTTACTGCGATCAATACGTGCCGGTTGTTAAGTTGGATCACGGCCCCAACCTTAAAGCGTCTCCATTGAACGAGAAATCGCTCAAATCAAACGATTGTTCGGCGATAATAACCGACCACTCATATTTCAATTATCAATGGATAGTGGACAATTCGCAGATTGTTGTCGACACAAGAAACGCAACCAAAAACGTAATATCCGGACAGGATAAAATATTTAAGATCTAAATGATTTCTTTGAAAACGCCGCTTATTTTAGCGGCGTTTTTTTATTGCATTCAGCTTGATCTATTGAGAATATTAATGCAACATGCTCGATATGACGAAATATTGAATAAGGCATTTCGCAAATGACAACGGAAGGTTCGCGATGAAAAAAATGATTTTGATAACTTCAGCATTAGCCATTCTGACTCTTACAGCCCATGGAGGAGATTTCGGCGCTATTTTTGATGGCCACGGCGATATCGAATCATACATATATTTCAATCAGGACGAAAATTATTTTATTGATACTGAGCTTAACGCAAATGTGGAAACTATCAGGTTCAAGAGGTTTTTCCTGGTGGCCGACCTTTTTAAAGAAACGCACATGGGAAGAAAATTCAATTCCAATATGGTATTTGATCCCAGCCGGATTCACTGGTCGTTTGGGCTGTCCGGCCGAATTGAATTGGAAAAATACTTTTTTGAGGCGCAGCTTCACCACGATTGTTTTCACACGATAGACAGATGGAATGATAAATCAATATACTGGAACTCGCCGCGATTGGGGTTCGGAACTATCGGATATCTCCCCAAATATAAATACCATGAGCCGTTAACAGGAAGCAACGAACTTACGTGGGAGAATCGTCTCGATTATTATGTCCTCGCGAATTTTTACGCCCCAAGGGGTTTATCTTTTCAAAAAAACCATGACTACGATTTTACGCTTAATACGAATTTCCGTTATCTGGTTTTTAAATACAAAAGATTGGGTACATCGGTCAATTTGTATAATTTATGGGTTTTCACAAAGGATAAAGATTTCGAGCGGCAGCATCGCGTAGATCTGAATTTCATCATCTTTGGCGACCGCGGCGTTATGGAAACATTTCTCAGGTTCTGGCCTTATGACAACCAGTCTATCCGCAGCCGCGCCCATCACAAATGGGCATTCGGGATTCACTTTGGGTTCTAAGCCATAATTCGCGTAAAGGGCCTGTAAGCATTAGAACACAGGCTATATTCTTGACATAACATGCACATCGGCGTAAATTTACAATATGCAAAAGAATTTAGTGATATCCATAATAATAGCAGTAATAATATTTGTCGGGCAACACGCCTACGGTCAAAGCGTTTATATACCACAGTTTGATCCTGTTAATGATGATATAATGATTTTGATTGCTAAAGGTTATTTAAATGATATAACCGTTTTGGAAAGGCCATGGCTTCGGGGCGATGTTATTCGTTCTATTGTAAATGCCAAACAAATGTTCGATCCTGAAAGTGAAAAGCAAGCCGTCTCGATTTTAAATCGATTGGAAGCGGCGCAGAGCAGAATTTCCAAACAGCTATTCGGCGATGTCAACCTGGGATTGGATATTAGAGGGCTTTCGAGGGAACAGCGCGGTGGATATTTCCTCCTCCGCGGACGATATATAAACCGCGGATTCAAAAGTGAGATCGGTTCCGTATATAAGGCCGGACTTTGGCTGTCCAACGATGAAAAATGGGGTGTCGATACGCGATTGATCTTCGATTCGGACGGCACAGGCTATCCATGGTACTACGGCCGAGCGCACAACGCCCGGATAATCGGGCAGTTTGATCACGCATACGTTTATTTTAATATTTCATATTTTGAATTTGTCTTAGGCCGGCAAAGGCTGAATTGGGGGCCCTCGCCGCGCGGAAGCCTTTTCCTTAATGACGGTTCGCCTCCATTTGATTTGCTGGGCGCTTCATTTGAGCTGAAACCGTTCAAAGTGACCTGGTTCGGCTCCAGGATTGATGATTATTTCGATCCCGATACGGGTCTTAAAAATAACCGGTTCATTTCCGGGCACAGATTGTCGGTAAAGCCTGCGGACAATTGGGAAATTGCCGCGTCTGAAATAGTATTGTACGGCGGTGTAAACAGGCTCCCCGAACTATATTACAATATTCCATTGGTTTTATATTACTGGGAAGCGCAGAACCGCAAAATCGATGACAATGTTATCTGGGCTTTCGACGTGTCATATACAAAAAAGAAACTGGGCCGCTTATATTTGCAATTTGTCGCTGATGATATACAGTATGAATCCAACGGGCCGCAAAAATTCGCTTTTCAGGCAGGAGGCCACTTAGTTCCGTCAAAACTGCCCGGTTGGTCCGGTATTTTCGAACTAAATCTTGTCGATACTTTCGTTTTCAGCCAGAGGCAAAGGCGCAACGCTTATCTCAACTGGGGGGAAGCCATAGGCAGGCTCGATTCCGATCAACTTGAACTGTTTGCTGGGATTTACAATAATATAAGCGGCGCTTTCGTCCTGGGCGCCGAGTTCACCCACCGGCAAAGAGGCGAGCATAACGCGGCCATTATCACTCCCGAGCCGTTGCCCTTTGACGAAAAATTCCCATCGGGCGTTGTCGAACGGTTGCATGATTTTTCTGTTAATATAAAATGGAATGGCCATAGAAAACTCTACTTTAATGGCTCTGCGGGCTATGAAAAAATAATCAATTTCGAGAATAACGCCGGCCATAACTTCGGCCAGTTTTATTCATCGTTTGATATTTCATATACTTTCGATATGGGTCTCCCCTTGTGGACAAGATATCATTAAAAGCTCCGGCGAAGATTAACTTATATCTAAGCGTGATTGGTAAGCGTAAGGACGGTTATCATAATATAGAAAGCTTGATGCAGACAATCGATTTGTATGACGAAATAACCCTTGAAAAATCTGATATTTTGGAATTGGAATGCGATGACCCTCTCCTGCCGGAAAGCCAGGATAATATAGCCTTAAAGGCGGCGGCAATTTTTCAAGACAAGATTTATTTCCCCGGAGTTAAAATCACGTTAAAAAAAAACATACCCTTCGGATCGGGCTTGGGCGGCGGTTCATCTGATGCCGCGTTTGTGCTTAGAGGATTAATTGATCTTTATAACCTGAAACTGACTAATGCCGAGAAAATGGATATTGCCGCCAGAATCGGTTCAGACGTGCCATTCTTCTTATCCGAAGGGCAGGCAATTGTTACCGGAAGGGGTGAAACCATAAAATCGGTACGGATTCCTTTGGATTATCAAGTGGTTTTAATTGTTCCTCGGGCAAAGAGCTCAACCGCTGAAGCATATAATAAAGTAAAAATTAGCTTGACAAGGGAAAATCGACCCTCTTTATTACAAAGAAAGATAGAACCATCCAGTTTTTACAAGATGATTGGCTTGTTTTCAAATGATCTTGAAAAGGCAGTTTTAACAGAAATGCCTGAATTGGGAGATTATAAAAATCTCTTAATGCGGTATGGAGCTGTGTTCAGTTCTTTAACCGGCTCAGGTTCCGCTGTTTTTGGCGTTTATCGCTTAAGCGATTTTGATATCGGGAGGATCAAAAAAAGTATCAATAATAATTGCCGGGTGTTTTTTTGCCGGCCAATAACAATACCGACATTGTTGTGATTATTCTTCATTGAAGTATTCTTCTGCAGGAGGAGCCGTGGAAATCACTGAAATCAGGTTGACAATGAGAAATGAAGACAAATTGAAGGCATTCGCGAATGTGACCTTTGATGACGCCTTCGTAATCCGGGGAATGAAAGTTATAAACGGCAACAAAGGGCTTTTTATTAGCATGCCGTCAAGAAGGCGTCCTGATGGAACTTATCAGGATATTGCGCATCCGGTCAACACCGATATGAGGCGGCTGCTTGAAAAAGCCATACTGGAAGCGTATGAAAGAGAAACTAACAAGTTGAATACAAAAGGAAACAGAATTAGCGAAACATAGATATTGCATGACTTCCATCGTTTTTTGTCGATTTTATCATCCGGGACTTAAAATTCTCTTTTTTAAAAAAGTTATCCATAATCATTTAATGTCAATTATAGGTTTATTAAGCAAAGATTTTGAAACCCATATACCATAAAATCTGTTGTATGGTTGCGGATTAAAGAAAAACTAATGGGATTGATTGGAATTCACTCTAGAAATTAATGCCTTTGACCGCCTAAAAATGATTGTCCCGTTTATCTTTCTTTATTATATTCAAGCGAAATATGAGATTGTGGCAATTAAGGAGAATTGAATGCAAAAGATTTTACCGGCTTTATTAGTCGTGCTCATCGCTTTCCCATCGGTTTTGTTAGCTCAGGAAGGCGGCTCACTAGTAGGTTCACTTGGTCTGGGATTAACTGTGGCACAAGGTGACTTTTCGGATGAAGTTATTTCGGATGGAGTAATTGGATTAGCGGCCAGTTCCGGTTTCGGCATGGAAGCTGAGCTTCGTTATTATCTTTTTGGCGGATTTTCTATCGGAGGTAATATCAATTACATGCGGTTTGGTTCATCCTTTGAGTCAACCTCTGGCCGGGTAAGCTATAATTTCAATCAGATGGGCGGTCTGGCCAAAATGAATATTCTGAGCGTTTCCGACGGGAAAATGTATCTTACGGGAGGCGCAGGGGTTTTTACTCCCAACGCTCATTTTTATGTACCTAGCGGCTCTTTTAACATAGCGGGCGAGGAAAGCGGAACATATTTCTTCGGCGGTATCGGCCTAATCAGCAAAACCACCAGAAAAGCTCTTTATGAGCTTGAGGCAAGATACAACGTCGGGACTACCAATTTCGAGATTGAAGGTATACAATCCGACGCTTGGAATTTCATATATATAGGCATCAAGGTTTCTTTCTCCACGAAGGGTTTGGGCTCCCCGCCCCTATATTAATTGCCAGTTGATTCGAAAGCCCCGTTTATCGGGGCTTTTTTTTGGCCTCTTTGTTAATTGTTTTTCTTTTATAGGGAGTTTAATTTCGGAAATGGCAGGGCTTTTTACTTCAATCATAATTTTCGTGTTTTCTGCCGCTCAAACAGATAAAAGCATCCTTGAGAGCAATGGTTTCGATTTTGATTCTGTTGTCGAGAAAGAAAAAGCCGCTTCAAAAGATAATAAGGGCTTAGATAGTAATGCTTTCTTGGACTTCGATTATGGGCAGCCTATATTGGATGATAATTTATCGGGAAATTCCCGTAATTTTAGAATGAAAAAACTGCGGGGTAAGCCCAGGATCGAATATCACTATTTGGCTGTCATAAATCTGGCGGATTTATTTTGGGGCAGTCATAATAATAAGAAATTCAATTATAATAATAACTCACTAATTATTGGATTCAAAAAGCCGTCTTATAGATTGTCGAGGTG
>CAZKYQ010000127.1:5698-7809 GCA_964556975.1 uncultured Ignavibacteria bacterium | reverse complement strand
GAAGTCGTGAATCGGCTGAAGGGCCGCGGGAGCAAGAATCTTAGAATATGGTGTGCGGGATGTTCATCTGGAGAAGAATCTTATACTTTGGCGATGCTTCTTATGGAGTTTTTGGGGAAAGACGCCGGATTTTGGGATCTTGGCATTTTGGCGACAGACATTTCAACTTTTGCTCTGGACAAAGCCAAAGCGGGGGTCTACGCGCCCGAAAACATTTCCAAATTGTCACCGCAGCTTCGAAATAAGTATTTCAAACGGCTTCAGGATGGCAGCTTTCAAGTGAATGAGAGATTAAAAAAAATGATAACGTATAGACAGTTTAATCTCATAAACGAGTTGTACCCATTTAAAAAACAGTTCCAAATCATTTTCTGCAGAAATGTCATGATTTATTTTGATAACCCAACCCGGCAAACACTAACTAAGAAGTTTTACAAATTTACAGAAGATGATGGATATTTATTTATAGGCCATTCGGAGACTTTGGGAAGGGACAATTCTCTTTTCCAATACGTAAAGCCTGCATTGTATAAGAAAGTGACGGCGAGATGAGGGGAAAAGTAAAAGTTCTGGTCGTAGATGACTCGGCTATGGTTCGGCAGATTTTGACTGACGGACTTTCAAAAGATCTAAACATTGAAGTCATCGGTTCAGCATCCGACCCATACATCGCGAGAGATAAAATTCTGAAACTAAAACCTGATGTTCTTACGCTTGACGTTGAAATGCCAAGGATGGATGGCGTGGAGTTCCTTCGGAAGCTTATGCCCCAGCATCCGCTGCCGGTCTTGATGGTAAGCGCTTTAACGCAGAAGGGAAAGCAAATCACGATGGAAGCCCTTGAGGCGGGAGCTGTTGATTTTGTGACGAAGCCGAGCACCAATGTCGCCCGCGGGCTTAATGAGATGTTGACTGAGTTGCGGGAGAAAGTCAAAGTTGTATCAAAGGCGAATGTTAAATCATTTAAAAGAGAAAAAGGCTCAGTTAAGCCCCTGTCATCCGATTCGACTCGAGCCCTGGCTGAATCGACCGATAAAGTGATAGTTATAGGGGCTTCAACCGGTGGAACAGAAGCCATAAGGCATGTCATTTCATCTTTTCCCATCGGGACTCCCGGAACAGTAATTGTTCAGCACATGCCGTCAGGATTTACCGAGATGTTTGCGGACCGCCTAAATGAGCAGTGTGAGATGACTGTAAAAGAAGCGAAGACCGGCGATAGGGTGATGCCAGGTCAGATTCTAATCGCGCCCGGAGATTTTCACATGACCGTTAAGAGGTCCGGCGGCATGTATTATGTTAATTGCAAAAAAGGAGAGAAAGTATGCGGCCATAGGCCTTCGGTTGAGATTTTAATGAATTCAGTGGCCAAAAATGTCGGGGCGAACGCCATAGGCATTATGCTTACCGGTATGGGCCATGATGGAGCCGATGGAATGCTGGCAATGAGAAAGGCGGGCGCCAGAACCCTTTCACAGGATGAGGCTACTTCAGTAGTGTTTGGCATGCCAAAAGTGGCTTATGAAAGAGGCGGGGCTGAACGCATGGTGCCGCTTTTTAAAATATCACAGACAGTCTTGAACATGCTTGCGGAGAAAAAATAATGGCAACGATTTATGTAGGAGTAGGCGAGTACGCTGCGACAAAGTCCCGTGAAGATGTAATAAAAACTATGGCTTTGGGTTCATGTGTGGGAGTGATCTTACTCGATCCAATCGCGAAAGTAGCCGGACTGTTGCATGTTGCCTTACCCGATTCCTCCATAAGCAGAAAAAGAGTAGAGGAAAGGCCCGGAATGTTTGCCGATACAGGCATCCCCTGTATTCTTAAAGAAATGCAAAGGCTTGGAAGCGCACTTAATGCCAAAATGCTTGTTAAGCTGGCGGGGGGCGCAAGGATTATGGATCCCAATAACACATTCAATATTGGCAAAAGAAATATCCTTGCCGTTAAGAAAATATTATGGAAATATAAGTTAGGCGCAAGATCCGAAGACCTTGGGGATACTATTAGCAGAACAGTATCAGTTTATCTTGATAGCGGGAAAATAACAATATCATCTCCAGGAAGGGGTGAGTGGGAATTATGATCGTTACGAACTCAATTTTAGA
>CAZKYQ010000127.1:0-5598 GCA_964556975.1 uncultured Ignavibacteria bacterium | reverse complement strand
TGCCCGAACCCCTTGCCATGGTAATCAAATATCATCATCATCCTAATTTATGCGAAAGCGAGCATGGCGCGCTTGTTTATACAGTTCATCTTGGCGATATCCTTGCAATGATGGGCGGCACCGGAACCGGCGCTGATTCTCTATCGTATACAATTGACGAAAAATATTCGGAATTTATAGATATTAGCAAAGACCATCTTGTTATTGTGCTCCTAAAAATTCAAGAGGAATTCTCCCGCGCGCGAGAATCAATTTTGGGGAGCGAGGAGGCTTGATATGGCTCAGACGATAATTGTGGCAGATGATTCCGCCACCGCGCGGATGATAATAAAAAGATGTCTCGAAATTGCGGGATTTGGCGAAGCACAAATACTTGATGCCAGAGATGGTACTGAAGCCCTGGAACTTGTTAAAAAGAATGCCGTCGATCTTCTTGTAACAGATCTGAATATGCCTAAAATGGATGGGCGCTCACTTTTAAAGCATATTAAATCCAGCCCAAGGTTATCAGACTTGCCGGTATTGGTAATTACTAGCGCTAATAATAAGGCAAAAGAGGAGGAACTAATAAATTTGGGCGCATTCGCTATACTTGGCAAGCCGGTGTCTCCGGCAAATGTCGCGGAAGCGCTGGAAAAATTTAATAACGTTTAAAACCGGAGCAGAATATGAGTCAAAGTATTGAACGGGTAAAAGAATCTCTGATTGAAGCTATCTCTAAAACCATGGAAAATATGGCATTCGAGCAGGTTGAATTAATTGAAGGCGATCAGGAAGTATCGGAAGATGAAGTTCAACAGGAATTGCCGCCTGAGGTTATGGCTATGCTGGCGGAAGAATCGGAATCCGGTGAGGATAATTCAGTCGATCCGAATGCCGCAGATACAACCGCGCAGAATGAAAATGAAATGTTGTGGACAACCATACCGATTATGAAGCCATATAGAGGCGAACTTGTATTAATATTCACTTCCGGTTATGCCCATGCTTTGACAGAGGCCATTTATGGAGACTTGGACGATCCAGATTTCTCCAGCCCAATGGTTCTTGACGCGGTTGCTGAAATCATAAATACAATAGCGGGTCGTTTCCTGGATAATTTAATTCCCGCAAATGAGGAATTTGAACTGGGCCTTCCCAATACCGGAGAAGGTGAGCCGCCCAAAACTGAAAAAGAAATCGTGGCTTTGAAGTTTAATCTCGGCGGCGACATTCTTACTGCGGTTATTTGCGGCAGGGAATTTGAATCTCTTGAAAATTATAAAAAGAAAATAAAGGAGACTATATCATGAAAGTGTTAGTCGTAGATGATTCCGCCATAATGCGCCGTATAATCTCCAATAGCCTGAAAACTGCCGGTTTCTCAAACATAGTTGAAGCAGGTAACGGCGCTGAAGGACTGGAAAACCTGGATGGGATCGAACTTATATTGACCGATTGGAACATGCTCGTAATGGACGGCCTTACTTTTGTGAAAGAAGTAAGAAAAAACGGGCAATTCTCAAAAACGCCGATAGTTATGATTACTACCGAAGGCGCTAAGGCGGAAGTTATGGAAGCGTTGAAAAGTGGGGTGAACAATTATATCGTAAAGCCATTTACACCGGAAACGCTGCTGGAAAAAGTTAACGCGACATTAAATAAATAAGCTGTAATTTTATAGCGGAGGGAAAAATGAACGTAAAATATATCAATCCATTTGTTAAGTCCGTTTACAATGCAATGAAAACCATGCTGAAAACCGCGCCTGAACGCGGTACCCCGCATATGAAAGATCATAACAAAGCCCAAGGCGATATATCGGGTATTGTTGGATTTGCCGCCAAAAATATTTATGGCACTCTCGCCCTCAGTTTTCCCGAGGCTACGGCGATAAAGGCTTTTAAATTAATGGTAGGCGAAAACGCAACCGAAATAAACGATGATGTTCGTGACCTCATTGGCGAGTTGGCAAATATCATTATCGGGGGGGCCAAGCAGGAATACGTAAAACTGGGATTACCCTTTGATATTTCAATCCCGACAGTGGTCATGGGCGCGGCCCATACTATAACTCATAAGGGCGGAACGCCGGTGCTGGTAATTCCGTTTACGCTTGATGGCAGCGAGTTCAGGGTAGAAGTCAGCATGAAAATCGATGGAAGCGCCGCGTTTGCTGAAGCTGAGGAGGCGGCAAAGGCCAAAGCGACTGCGTGAAATAATGGAAGAAACTTATGCCTGGAAAACCACATTTGAAAACTGGGTCGAGCCGATCCGCGAATAGCTTAAGTAATATTAATCGGCATGACCATATAAATCTCCTCTATTCATCGCGGGATGAACAAATACCGATAATAGTTGAGTATTTCAAAAGAGGCCTCGAACAAAAAGAAAAATGCGTATATATTGCCGATGAAAATTCTCCGGAATTTATAATTGGCGAGTTGAAAAAAAGCGGAATCGCAATTGACTCCGCTATAACGAACGGTGATTTTGTTATTTGCGGCAAGGAGGATGCTTATCTTCGAGGCGGCTCTTTTGACCCTGATTCAATGATTGAATTTGTAAAGAGATTGGCGGCTGCCGCGAAAAAAGAAGGATATAAAAATCTTCGGGGTACTGGCGAAATGGCTTGGGCGTTGGAAAATGACCCTGGGACTGAAAAACTGATGGAGTACGAAGCCAGGCTAAATGATTTAGCGCTGCGATATAATGTTATTTTGCTATGCCAATACAACCTTGACCGGTTTGATTCGCGGCAAATTGTACAGTCAATTCAAACTCACCCGACTATTATCTATAAAAAAGAGCTTTGTGATAATAGCTATTATATTCCTCCCGCGAAATTTCTTCGGAATGACAATACCGATGATGTTATGGCCAGAATGTTAGAAAATATTATCCGGCGAAAGAGATATGACTCGAAAGCTTTAAATGGAGCGAAGAGGTCAAGAATAAACAGCAGCATTCTTGAACATGAGATATCAGAGCGGGAAAAAACTCTGAAGGTTTTCAAGGAAAGCGAATCGTATTTTCGCAGGCTGGTTAATTCCGCGCCGGTCGCTATCATTTTAACCGATACAGGCGGACGCTGTTTGTTTGCGAATAAGAATTGGCAGGTTTTAACGGGGCTTTCGCTTCAGGAATCAATTGGCGTTGGATGGCAAAAAATGATACATCCCGATTATGTCAGTAAAATCGGGTCATGGTGGTATCGAGGCGAAAAGAAAGAAACTGATCCCGGAACCGAGTGTTCAATTCAAACCGCGTCAGGTTACGCCAAATGGGTTGATTTAAAGTCAGCGCCGCTGCTAACCGAAAACGGCGATCATATCGGGTATATATCGTCATTTACGGATGTTACTCATCGAAAAGAGAATGAATATAATATGTTCCGAAAAATCCGGTCCCTTGAAAACGGCAGTAAGAATGGCGATGACACTAAAAAGCTTATTCCGATTTGTTCTTGCTGTAAGAAGATAAGGGATTTAAGCGGAGTCTGGATTGACCCCGAAGATTTCATATCATCAAGAATTCCCACAGACTTTTCTCATGGTTTCTGCCCGGATTGCAAAAATGATATCTCTAATAACATAAAACTATCCAAGGCGAACGGATTTTAATTGATAAGTTGTCTATGCTTTTTGAAAAATACCGAGCGTCATCGCTATATAAGACCGTTGTCTCAAGGAAGCTTTCAACCACCTGACGTGAAACAAGTTGCATTGTTTCACGCATTAATAATCTTTGATGGAATGTCGATATTATAATGTACGAATAATATTCGATAGGAAGCATTACTTCCATTTTATTAGGAGAGAATGGTAAAGAGATATGTAGATGGAAACGCCTAAAACGTAATTATTGAAACTGAAAATTAAATAAACGGAAGACCAGTAAATGCCCGATTTCCCCAAAATCCTTAATGCGGAATTAAATAAAAGCGGTAATGATTTAAACGCAAACCGCATGGCGCTAAAGACCCTTTTAATTGTCACAGTTTCGTTGTTTGCGGCTGAATTACTGGTTATGCTGATATTATCTAAGCTTCCCCAGCTTACAGTATTCGAAGAGATGTTTATTGATTCGACTCTGCTTATTATTTTAATATCTCCATTGCTTTATAGGTTTACGGTAAAACCGCTTATCCAGCATATTGACAAGCAGCATAAGATCGAAAAAGTGTTAGCGAAACATGCCAGGTTCGCGACAAATAACCCATCGCCGGTGATACAGGCAGATTTTTCAACGGGAGAGATTCTTGTAATGAATCCGGTTGCGAGAACCTTATTTGGTATCGATACAAGTGACCAAACAGTATTTGAATTATTTAGCGGCTTATCAAAGGCATATTTGATTGATCCGGGATCTCAAGGGCCTCTAAGGACAACAAAAGAAATTGGCGAAAAAAATTATGAGTTCACTATTACAAAAGACGAAAATTCATCCAACTTATATGTCTTTGGCTCGGATATTACAGCGCAGGAATTAGCTATTAAGGCCAAGCGCGAAAGTGAAAATGACTTTAAATTCCTGACAGATAATCTTAAAGATGTTGTCTTGCGAATTTCCCCCACGGCCAAATTGGAATATTGCAGTGATTCAATTCGCCAATTCGGCGGATATGATCCTGATGAAGAAGTCGGCCAGTTTATTGCCAAATATATGGAAAATAAAAAAGACCTATTGGCGGCGTTAGCTTTTATCAAAAAAATTATTGCTGATAAAGTCCCTGCCAATCTTGAATTTTTATATAAACCTAAAAATCGCAACCCTTTTTATGTTGAGGTTTCCGCAAATCCAATTGTTGTTAATGGAAAAGTAAAAACAATTTCCTGTGTTATGCGTGATATCAGTGAGAGGAGAAAGTCGGAGCAAGCGTTAAGGGACAGCGAAGAAAAATTCAGGGCCATCAGCGAGTCCGCGTCTGACGCGATTATCATGATTGATAATAACGGGCTAATAACCTATTGGAACACATCCGCGGAAAAAATGTTTGGCTATACAAATGATGAAACCATTGGAGTTAATGTTCATGATTTAATAGCTCCAGCACAATATCACAATGCTATGAATACGGCATTTGCCAAGTTCAAGAATACTGGCAAGGGGAGCGTGATAGGAAAGCCCGTTGAACTGACCGCGTTGAAAAAAGACAGGAGTGAGTTCCCCATAGAATTGACTATATCGCCTACAAAAATCGAAGGACAATGGAACGCGATTGGCATTGTAAGAGATATTTCTGATAGAAAACTAACTGAAAAAACTAAAGAAGCTCTATTTGGAATTTCAGAATCTATAAATTCTTCAGAGAATTTAGAAGAAATGCTCGGCACGGTTCACAGGGTTTTAGGCTCCCTAATCGACACTACGAATTTCTATGTGGCATTATATGACGAGCAGACAGATACTTATACTTTCCCCTATTTGGTTGATTTATATGATGAAATGCCTTCAACTCCCATAAATCTGGAAAAAGGCCTGACAAATTATGTTCGAAAAACCGGCAAACCGCTTATCGCCGATTCTGAGAAAAACCATAAGCTCATTGCCAAAGGCGAAGTTGAGCTTATTGGAGAAGACTCCCCAATATGGCTCGGCGCTCCTCTCAAGATATCG
>CAZKYQ010000126.1:0-7852 GCA_964556975.1 uncultured Ignavibacteria bacterium | reverse complement strand
GCGTTTACAATCTTTTCAATATTCAGGTAACTTTCGTTCGCGGGAGCTTCGCCAAGGCAAACCGCCTCGTTGGCCGACCTGACATGCAGCGCGTCTCTGTCAATTTCAGAATAAACCGCGACCGATTTAATACCGAGTTCCCGGCAGGCTTTCATCACCCGAACGGCGATTTCACCGCGATTGGCGATTAGAATCTTTTTAAATATCATCTATTTTGTTCCTGTAGGTGGGGAGTTTATCTCCCCACACCCTGTCGGCAGATGAACTGCCGACCTACGGCGAGGTGTCGGGCTTCTCATTTCACTTGTGTTACGTATCATAACTCGTTATGACCTCGGCCTCCGCTTATTTGTCGGGAGCGCAGGGCTCCCGACCTACGGTCTGTCGGCAGATAAACTGCCGACCTACATTTCGAATAAATAAAACTAATCATCACACCAGTCCGGCTTGCGTTTTTCAAAAAAGGCTTTCATGCCTTCCTGTCCTTCATCGCCCATTCTTAGCTTCGCGATGATTTCTGCCGTGTATTCGCCAACTCCGGGTTCTTCCATTGCGGGAACGTTCTGCAAAAGCTGTTTGCACCAGGCAAGGGCGTTAGGTCCGCTTGAAATAAGCTGCTTTACTCGAGAATCAACAATTTCATCGAGTTTTTCCGGAGGTACAACCTGATTAACGAGGTTTGCCGTTTTTGCTTTTTGGGCGTCAAGCCTTTCGCCGGTAAGAAAATACTCCCGGGCATTCTTATCGCCCATACGACGGATCACATAGGGGGAGATGCAGGCAGGAACAAGACCGATCTTTACCTCGCTAAGGCTGAACAACGCCTTTTCTGACGCGATTACAATATCGCATACGGCAACCAGACCGCATCCGCCGCCAATAGCCGCGCCATTGACCCGCGCGATAGTAGGAAGAGGACAGGTGAACATTCTATGAAACATTGTCGCGAGATTTTTCGAATCCTCAAGATTCTCTTCATAAGAATAATTCAGAACATCGCCCATCCAGTTCAAATCGGCTCCGGCGCAAAACGCTTTTCCTTCGCCTGTAATAACAATGACTCTTAAATCTTTTCGTTCGTTTATTTCTTTAAAGAGACCGGAAAGCTCGGAAATCATTGTGCCATTGAACGCGTTTCTGACATCAGGCCGGTTTAATGTTATCCAGCCGGCTCGGCCTTTAACTTCGAATTTTATCGTTTGAAATTGATTGGACAAAAGTTATCGCTTTCTATAAAAAATCGGGTTACATTCGGAAAACGCCGTAGCGTTGATCCGGTATAGGCGCGTTGAGTGATGATGAGATAGCCAGCCCCAGGACTTTTCTTGTATCCGCGGGATCAAAAATGCCATCGTCCCATAGGCGGGATGAACTGAAATATGGCGAGGACTCTTTTTCATATTTGCTCAAAATATTCTCAAGGAAATCATCCGATTCTTTCTTCGTCATTGATTTGCCCTGCGCTTTGAGACTGCTTTTTTTAACCGTCAGAAGAACATTGGCCGCTTGTTCGCCGCCCATAACGCTGATTTTTGAATTAGGCCACATCCATAAGAACCGCGGGTCGTAACCCCGTCCGCACATAGCGTAGTTGCCCGCGCCATGCGACCCGCCTATTATGAGAGTAAATTTAGGAACATCGGCGTTGGCTACAGCATGGACCATCTTCGCGCCGTCCTTGGCGATGCCGCCATGTTCGTATTCCTTGCCTACTATAAAACCGGTTATATTCTGAAGGAATATAAGTGGAATTTTTCTGATAGTGCAAAGCTCGACAAAGTGCGCCGCCTTAACCGCGCTTTCGGAGAAAAGAACTCCGTTATTGGCGACTATGCCTACGGGATATCCCATTATTCTGGCGAACCCGCAGACGATTGTAATGCCGTAAAGTTCTCTGAATTCCTGGAATTTGCTATTATCAACAATTCTGGCAATAACCTCTTTGACATTGAACTGGATTTTTGTATCTGTAGGAATAATCCCATACAATTCTTCAGGATCGTATTTAGGCTCAACCGGTTCCGATCTTCCGATATCGAATTTATTCGGAGGTTCTAATGTCTGAATTATATTTCGGGTTATCTGAAGAGCATGCTCATCGTTCATAGCATAATGGTCCGCTACTCCCGATATCCTGCAATGAACATCGGCTCCGCCAAGTTCCTCAGCGGTTACATCGACTCCGGTCGCGGCCTTAACAAGAGGCGGGCCGCCAATGAAAATAGTACCTTGCTTGCGTACAATAACAGCCTCATCGCTCATTGCCGGGACATAAGCTCCACCGGCAGTACATGATCCCATAACGACGGCGATTTGAGAAATACCCAGAGCGGAAAGCCGCGCTTGATTATAGAAAATACTGCCAAAGTGGCCTTTGTCAGGGAAGACCTCTTTCTGATGAGGTAAGAATACTCCGCCCGAATCTACAAGATATACGCAAGGCAGTTTGTTCTTGAGGGCTATCTCCTGGGCGCGGACATGTTTTTTAATTGTCATAGGATAGTATGTGCCGCCTTTGACTGTCGCGTCATTGGCCACAACAAGCACCTCTCGCCCGTGAACTACCCCGATTCCGGTAATAACTCCGGCAGATGGAGCTTCATTGTTATACATGTCATAGGCGGCAAGCCCGGATAGCTCTAAAAACGGAGTGTTTCTATCGAATAGATTTTTTACTCTGTCTCGTGTAAGAAGTTTGCCGCGTTTGAGATGTTTTTCTCTGGCGCGAGGGGGGCCGCCTTTTTCGATTTCCGCAAGGCGCTCTTTCAGTTCCGCAACAAGTTTTAAATTGTGCTCTTTATTTTTCTTGAACTGCTGGCTTTTGATATCTATCTTAGACTCAATCTGAAACACAAACTGTCCCTACTCCTAAAAGTTTTATTTGACGCCAATCCGATACGTCAGGATGGAGTTTACGACATCCTGATGCTTGCGGTCAATAGGCGAACTGATAGTATCTTCATCGGCGTAATATTGAAAGCTAGAATATCCCCATTCGTCAGGCGAACTTACTAATCCTCTTCTAACAGGATTATTATGAATGTAGTCAAGCTTTTTGATAACGTCATCTTCCTTTGATATAGGGTAAACTCGAGGTCTTTCTTTCCAAAGCCGAAAGATAGACTTTCCAGCCGTTTTGGAATAAAATGCCGATAGATCAATACCATTTTCTATACAGAAAACCTCGAAATTATTATTTTCAAACTCAATTATCTTCCTGACTTTTCCTGATATGGAACGCCGCATACCTCGAATAAATTTCATTATGTTTTCAGCTTGTCTACTTTGCAATAGTAGATGAAAATGCTCGGGCATAATTACATATCCGATGATATTTACATCCCATCGCCTAGCAGTTCTGCCTAATTCTTCAACAAATATAGATCGAATTTCGGGAGAAAGCAATACAGGCTGCCAATTGTGGACAGTAGCCGTAACAAAATGCACGGCAAAATCAGTGTAGTAATTTTTCCAGTGCCCGGTCATTTATCTCCAAAGTATCAGGATGTCGGCCTTCGGCCTCCATCCTGACACAACATCTTGCTGGTTTTTTGCGTCAGGATGGAGCTTGCGACATCCTGATGCTTTTTTCAATGAAATCAACTTCGATGCGTTAGAATGGAAGTCCGCCTTTGGCGAACGACATCCTGACGCTTATCATTAGGATACAATTCTTACTCCGGCACGCACTTGTAGCCATAATTTATTATGCCGCCATGGCCTTCCTGCTGGATTTTGCGAAACTCCAACCGCACTTTCATTCCGATTTTTAATTCTTCAGGTTCACAATCCGCCACTTGACAAAGGATATTTACTCCATCACCCATATTTACGATAGCGACAGGATATGGAGCTTCACTTGTAAACTGGCTTGGGGCAATTCTCACAACTGTGTATGTTTCTATTGTTCCTTTGTCGCTAATTTTCGTGTTTTCGAATTCCCTCGATTTACACTTCGGACAAGCCAGTCTTGGGGGGAACATTACCTTGCCGCATTTTTTGCATTTTCCGGCCTCGAAACGATAACGTTGAGGCATCTCTCTCCAGTATTTGGGAGCTGACATTTTACATTCCCTCCAATATATGAACAACGCTGCTGGCGCCGCTTCCGCCCATGTTCTGGGCAAGGCCTATATCAGCTTTCTTCAGTTGTCTTTTTTCGCCGAGTTCGCCCCGGATCTGTTTTGTAATTTCAACCATCTGGGCAATACCGGTCGCCCCGACAGGATGGCCTTTGGATTTCAGTCCGCCGGATGGATTTACCGGGAATTTGCCGTCGAATGCCGTAACGCCGTCCAATGTCGCGGGGCCGCCCTTGCCGACTTCGGTTATGCCCAACGCCTCGATTACCATAATTTCCGCAATGGAAAAACAGTCGTGAACTTCAGCGAAATCCATATCGGTAATTTTCTTCCCGGCCATCTTCAATGCTTGTTTTCCGGCAAGCTCGGTTGATTTCAGGTATGATAAATCGTCTCTCTGAGCAAGCTGGATTGTATCGGACGCGTGGCCTGAGCCGGTTATTTTCACAAGACGTTTTTTGCAGATATCTTTGGCCTTTTCCATCGAACAAAGTATAACCGCCGCCGAACCATCGGTGACTGGCGAGCAATCAAAAAGAGTCAATGGATCTGAAACCAGCACGGAATTTTTAACGTGATCGGGCGTGACTTTCATCCTGAATTGAGCGAGTTCGTTGTTTAATCCGTTGGCGTGATTCTTGACCGAAACTTGCGACAACTGGTCGCGCGTTGTTCCATATTTATTCATGTGATGGATTGCCATCAAAGCATACAGGCCGGGAAACGTAATGCCGTTGTAAACCTCGTATTCCTGGTCGGCGGCAGTTGCCAACGCGAACGTCGCGCCTCCTCCATCGACATCTGTCATTTTTTCTACGCCCGCGGCCATGACGATATCAGCCATTCCGGATGCTACATGCATAAAGGCTGACCTGAGCGCCACTCCGCCGGACGCGCATGCCGACTCTACTCTGGTTCCCGGTACGGGACAGATTCCCGAATAATCCGGCCCTATGGAGGCAAGGTGTTCCTGTCCGGCGAAAAGCCCGGGGGTCATACTGCCGATATACATCGCCTCAACCGAATCTATGCCGGCGTCATCAAGGGCCATTAGCGCGCTTTCCGCCAATAGATCGCGCAGGGCGGTATTCCAAAGCTCGCCCCATTTATTCATCCCGACCCCGATTATTGCCACATCTCTCATAAAATTTCCTCCAGATATTTAAATTCCGCCAAAGGCGGATTATTCTCCTCTTAACTTAATTTTACCTCTGAATTTTGAATAAGTGCCGTAGTCGATATACTTGCGTCGTTCAGAAGCAAGCATTGCTCTTGTATGCACAGCCAAATCCTGAACCTCTTTCAAACGATCAGTGGCCTGAAATATAAAACCATCGCTTCCGGCGCCTGAACCATAAGAAGCCATGAAAATTTTATCTCCCGGTTTGGCGATATCGAGAATGGCCGTAAGTCCGATCGGCGAGGCCCCGGAATAGGTATTGCCCAGAGTGGGGCAGAGCCAGCCCTGTTCCATCTGCTCTTTTTTGAATCCAAGTTTCTTACCGACTGTCATAGGGAATTTGCCGTTAGGCTGATGGAAAACGGCGAAGTCAAAATCCGATGGCTTCATTCCTGATTTTTTCAACAATGCGGTAGCACAGCCGTTTATGGTTCTGAAATAAGCCGGCTCTCCGGTATAACGCCCCGCATGGCTTGGGTAGAATTGATGTTCCCGACGCCAGAAATCCGGCGTATCGTGCATCCATGAGTGCGTATGCAGACATTCGGCGATAACGTTGTCCTTGCCGAATATGAATGCCGCCGCGCCAGCCGATGCAGAATACTCCAACGCGTCTCCGGGCGCGCCTTGGGATGTGTCCGCTCCGACACCGAGACCGTATTTTATCTCGCCTGCTTTTACAAGTCCCATCGCCACGAACATGCCCTCCGATCCTGCTTTGCAGGCGAATTCGAAATCTGCGCAATGGCAATCAGGGACCGCGCCGATAACTTCCGCAAGCGTGGTTCCCGATGGTTTCACGGCGTATGGATGAGATTCGGAACCGACATAAACCGCTCCGATTTCGGCGGGGTTTATTCCTGCCCGCTTGAGGGCGTTTTTTGTAGCCTCGACAGACATGGTGATTGTGTCCTGGTCCGGCGACGGTACAGATTTTTCCTGGAGCTGAAGCCCCCGCTTATAGCTGGGAGCGTCCGCGCCCCAGACTTTGGCTATCTCTTCGACTTTGATACGGTTACGGGGAATATACGCTCCATATCCTACTATTCCGACCATAAATATCCTTTCTAATCTATCTATCTAAAACTAAAACCTAGCTTCGCCTTTCATTTCGGGGTTCAATCTAATTTCAAAGCGGTTTAAAGTCAACTTATACGTTGAGCTTGACCTAAATATATTATCTATTGAGATTTATTGGCGTTATTGAAAAAATGATATTTTAATGAGTCGTCAGGAACCCATTCCTGACGATTTACGAAGTTGCTGTAAGGAAAGGGTTCCTTACAGCGCGTAAAACGACCTCTTTGTCATTCCCGAAATCTCTAATCGGGAATCCAGGGAAGGGGTGGCCTGTAGGCGGGGAGTTTATCTCCCCGCAGGTTTTATCGATATTTCTATTTTAACGGTGTGTCGGCAGACGAGCTGCCAAAATCTCTTATCCTCACGGATCCGTATGGATCGGTAATCCAGAGGAAGCTGAAAGCAGGGAGCTCATCTTTTTTACAGATAATCACCATTTTTTCTTGCTTTATAGCCTTCGGGAGCTATCTTTAGATGAGGCAAGGGTGAAATACTTTCTGGTACGGGGGCCGGAGGGGCTATAGAATTGTACTTGAAATGAATGAAGTGACGGAGGTTTAATGCGGGTAGTTCTTAACAATAGAAAATGATCAACCAAGTAACTTGGAGCAATTAATAAGCAAGGGAGTTAATTATGCGGAATTTATTGTTAGGTTTCATTTTATTATTAGCATCTATAGTTTTACTTGATTGTGATAAAGGTGGGGGGCCTTCAGAGCCATCAATTCCCGATCCCATTGCCTCATTTACTGAAAGCGGGGAACCGGTTACTCCGGCATCAATTGCGTTCCAAAACACATCTCAAAATGCAGACTCCTATATTTGGCGATTTGGCGACGGAGACACAACAACAATTACAAATCCATCCCATACATACAATACAAAAGGTACTTTCATAGTAACTTTAGTAGCTACAAACAATATCACAGGCAAATCGAATTCTACCATTAAGCCGATAACAATCACGCCGGGGAAAGTATTTATTGAAAGCATTAGAATTAATGATATGCCATTCACAGATAGTTATGGAGCCGGATGGGATCTTTTCAGCGGGCCGGATGTTTATCCAGATCTTATGACGCCATTAGGTGCTATTATTTCCCTGCGCAATTATTATGCCTTAGATGTTGCTCCGTCCGATTTGCCGCTTCAATGGTTTCTGGCATCGCCTTATCAAATTTCAAATTGGACGACAACATATTTTATTATGCTCTGGGATTGGGATGCTTCCGGTGATGATTATATTGGTGCATCAAACAATTTCAAAATTGACGATATTATCGCTACACAAGGATATCAGACAACCATCGTAAGGGAAAATAGCTCAGGGACAATAAGCACTACAATTACGCTAAGGTGGCAGTAAGACCAGTTTGGTGGTAATAAGCGGTTGGCATTCTTTACCACAGGTATAAGCATGAATACATCTCTTAAAAAAGAGTCGTCAGGAACCCATTCCTGACGATTTACGAAGTTGCTGTAAGGAAAGGGTTCCTTACAGCGCAGGGAA
>CAZKYQ010000125.1:1876-7914 GCA_964556975.1 uncultured Ignavibacteria bacterium | reverse complement strand
TAAAGAAATCAAACAAAATTTCGGGGAAAGTCCTGGAATATTCTTTTATTTTTTCGTTGGGCGCTTTGTAATAACCTGATATATAGGCAGTTATGAAAGCGAAGTTTTTAATGCGCCTTTTTATTCAATTTATTATACTCTAATTGGGCAAATCGATCGGTCATGCCTGCGATATAATCGGCAATAACTACATGGATCGGTTCACTTTCCATTCTTTTTCTTATGTGCTCCTGCAACAAATTCAGATTGTTCATATATTTGTCAAAAAGAAAACTGATAATCTCTTTTGCTCTTTGAGCATTTTTGATCATTCGCGGGTGCCTATAAAGATTTTTTCTAAGAAATCGCTTTAGCTCCTTGTTATCTTCTTTCATATTTTGAGAGAATGATAACAACTTTATGTTTTTTTCCCGGATATCGGAAGCCGTATAATTTTCAACATCTTTCAGATTTTCGCTCGAATGTGTTACGAGATCCGTTACGAGATCGTTGATTAATTCCCTTATTAAAATACGGCGCAAAGCTCCCGAGTCCAAGGCCAGATATTTTTTATTTAACAAATCGATATGTTTTGCGCACAATTGTATGGATTTTAGTTTGTCTATATTTAGAACCCCTGATGTAACTCCATCGTCAATATCATGGCAATTATAGGCGATCTCATCTGACATGTTTACAATCTGGCACTCAAGCGACGGGCCCAGCCTGTTTTTAAGGTCTTCAGGAATATCGGGGCTGTCGTATTCGGATTCATGTTTTAGAATGCCTTCCCGCAACTCATAAGTAAGATTCAAACCTGGGTGATTGGGATAACGTCTTTCAAGGAAATCAACAACACGGATACATTGTCGGTTATGTTCAAATCCTCCGTTATCCTTTAGAATTTCGTTGAGGGCTTCTTCCCCGGAATGGCCAAAAGGAGTATGCCCAATATCATGGGCTAAGGCGATTGCTTCGGTCAGGTCTTCATTTAACCGCAATGTTCGGGCTATTGACCGGGCAATAATAGAAACTTCCATTGTATGGGTCAATCGCGTGCGATAGTGGTCGCCCTCATGATTAATAAAAACCTGCGTTTTATATTGAAGCCGCCTGAACGCCGTAGAGTGGACTATCCTATCTCGATCGCGTTGGAAATCTGTTCTATACGGGTGTTTGGCCTCAGGAAAACACCTGCCCTTGGACTCGGATGATTTTTGAGCGTAAGAAGCAAGGTTTCCTTTTTCGATTTTCTCGTGTTCTTCGCGAAGTATCATTTCACTCCCTGAATGAAATTCCCCAAATTATCGTGTCGCTGAGGCCGCCAAGAGAATAATAATCCAATATAAACGAAATTGGCTTAACAGTCAAATTCATCCCGCCATATAAGCAACCGGGATTATTCATATATCCAAAATTCAAGCCGGCTACATCAGATAAAATTAACCGCTGATCGAACAGCCATCGAGTCCGCTTATTTTCAAATCTACGGACTGCAATGGAAAATAGTAAATCATCCTTGTAAGAAAAAGAAGAAAATGCTGTAAATTTGAATTTTTCATCATTAGTTAAATCGTATGGGGTTTTTATCCGATAATCAGCAATACCGAAACCTGTTATTAAACTATTATGATTGTATTTAAGATAGACATCCGTATTCGTTCCGGTATAATTTCCAAAATTATTGAATCTTTCAGTCCTGATTTTCAATACCGATACCAATCGAAAATGTTCGACAAATTCGTATTCCCCTCGAATAGCATATCTATTTCTTCTATAAAGCTCGTCCAGTCCAAATGTATTGAAATCAAAACCGACCGCGTATTTGTCTTTGGCATAGCTCAAGGCCGCAAAGCTCCAGCCTAACGAATTAACGCCATAAGGTTTTGTATGAAGAAAAATTGAGCTAAAACCGCTATTGGAAAAACCGGAATAAGGCCGATAGCTTTCCAGCGTGCCCGCAAAATGATATTTCCAGATTATTTGCTCTTCAAAATCAGAGGCTGATAGACTTGAAAACAATATGAACAGCAGGCAAAGAACTCTGCTAATCATGGGGCTATCACTACCGGAATAAGTTTTGTATCATCCCGCAAGCCTTCAAGTTTGAAAGATAACAGGTAAACCCCTGGCTGTAGCAGGCGGTTATCATTGTCGCGTCCGTCCCATGTTAGCTGGATGACATCTAAATCGGATTCATCAAGCAGTGTTTTGACTTTATGGCCAGATTCATCATAAATATCCAAAGAAATTTCGGTTCCTGGAGGAATTACAATATCTATCGTAAACCTGTTAAGCACGCCGCTTTGAGATATATCGCGAGGGTTTATCTCCACAACGAAGGTTTCATCAATATCCTGCGGAACAACAGAGTTAATCCTTCCGGGTGTCGAGCCGTCAGGATCAAAACAATCATGCCAACCAGAATAATCATTGAATAAATCGTCTTTTTCAATGGACCGCCCGTCATCGGAGGGAACACTCCAGAAAACGCTGTCAATTAAAATTCCGGAGTTATGTTTTAAAACAACAAACCCGCTATTATTTGAAAGAGTCATATCGATGTCGATCACAAGAAAATATTCGTTTTCAGCATCTCCCCAAACACCGGAGGAATCGCCCCAATAGCTTTCGAATGAATCGGAGCCGTCAATAGGCAATAGCTGGCGCGCCAGGACGGCATATTCCTGAGATGCGAGCAAACTGTTTTCGGGCAGATAATTCGTATCGGAATCGGCGATTATAATAAATTCGCTTAGATCAACTGCAAAGTTTGAACGATTGAAAATCTCAACCCATTCCAACCTGACCCTGCCGCCCGGTTCGTTGGATAGTATCTCCGAGAGCACGACCTGCCCATACAGGTTGCCGGTTAATATTAAGAATATCAGTAATATTCTTACCATCGGTTTTCCATAATTATATAAAGGGGGCCGAGATCCGGGCCATACTCATCCCTCCATCTGTATGTCGCCTTCAGCCAGAAGTCCCGATTTAAAACGATAGTCTCCTCGATAAAGAAATCAAAAGAGCCGTCAAATTTCCATCTCAACCTTCCGCCCATCCTTAGGTATGCGGACAATGGCGAACTGAAAAATATATAATATTGCGATTTGCTTTCAACCATAGAGTTATTTTCAATCCAGAAAGATATTTTTGTGTCGATTCTAAAATCTCTCCGTATTTCAGTTCCCAGATCGATAATTCCTCTATTCTGAGTTTTTGACAACAGATTTGAGTAACGCATGAATGCGGCAATACTCTTATTTACCGGAAACCTTATCAGCAATGAATTGTCCAAATTAACAGTCTTGCCGTTCGGTTTTTTCCAAACTTCGGCGGCGCCCAAAATATCTACGTTCTTTATATTTATTCTATCCCTGGTAAAAAATCCTTTCTCTCCGGCTTGCGGTTGCCGGAATGAAAGTTCAAACCAGTCATCGGTGAATGACTGATAATCAGTACGAGCATATCCCGACGATTGTAAATTTGTATATGAATCGTCATAATACCAGCCTTTAAATAAATAATCTTGCCCCGTTATACGAATTGCCGAACCGGCCCCCGATTCGCCATACGCGACCTCTACTTTTAAACCACCATCTAAAGTATTGAGAAAAATCGAGCCTGCGCCCAGAGTTTTATTCCCCTCCGATGACGAAAGCAGCGTATGGCTGACAGTCATGCCCATACTTATCGCGTAAATCTGTTTTGAAATAGATGACGCGTAAATCGTTTTATAAAAATCGTCATACTTTTTTATTGAATACAAAACTGAATAATTTTTATTATAAACGGCCCTTATTCCATTATAGTAACTATTGTCCGGAAATAATATTCCGTTTACATCATTATCATCCTTGTTAAAGGAAACAGGGCGATAATCGAAACGCCCAATGCCTAAACCGCAACCGTATTCGGCAAGATAATTTCCAACCATAATTGAATAGTTATCATCTGTAAAAGAAAGAGAACGCCTTTCCGCGCTCATTTTTCCGTTGTCGTTACGAAGCTTCAATTTTGAGGATATATTGCCGTGTTCTACCGATGCCAATATGTAATTGTATGATTTATTATCAACGATTTTATTCCCCAATCTGATATGAGCGCTTCGAAAATGACTAACACCTGAAGTGTTGCTTTTAACCTTATTAGCCGTGTCATCGGCATAGCCGGAATAATAACTCCCGACAGCCTCAATATTAGTAATACCCAGAGATGAACTTAAGAACATTGAAGTATCTGTTATCTCCGCCCCATCGGTGAATTCCCGGTACAATTGGAAACTGTTATAATCAAATAGTCCGCTATTGAAATTATATTCCCAATCAGATTCGGTCCGAATATCCGCTAACCATTGTGAATTGGCCTGTGATGGAAAAATAATAAATGTAATTATGGCTAAAATAATTGCTGTTTTCACTTCAATCCGTATTTGTCAAGCTTGCGGTACAAAGTTCTTTCGCCCATACCGAGCATATCCGCGGCTGTCTTTCTATTTCCGCCAGATTCTTCAAGAGCGCGAATTATCAGTTCTCTTTCGGCATCCTCGATGTTGACAGGGCCGGAACGGGAAGTAGCGGAGAAGCCATGATTGTTGTCAATACTTTTCATTCTATCAAGTTCCGATTCTATCAGGAATCGTAATTCTTTGACTTCGTTTGTTAGGGCAAATAAAGCCTGCATCATTATCTGATGTTCCGCCGCCTCCGGAGTTCGGCCGGTTACAACAGGCAGTAATTTTGATCTTGGCCTTCTTTCCTGTACATATTTTTCAAAGTCCTCTGCCCGGACGCGCCCCGAAGGCCCGGTAACAGAAAATGAATAAATTACATTTTTCAGTTCGCGTACATTTCCGGGCCATTCATAACGGTGAAACAATTTCATCGCGCCCGGTTCTATTTTAAGGCTGTCTGATTTTAATTCTCTTTTTCGCTCTTCCAAAAAATAATGCGCCAATGGAGAAATATCGGCCTTTCTTTCAAATAGGGACGGCAAGTCAATAGTAACTACACTGAGACGGTAATACAAATCTTCGCGGAACCTGCCGGCCGCTACTTCATCAAGCAAATTTCGATTAGTAGCGGCCAACAGCCGAAAGTTGGCCTTAACCTTTGCGGTGCCCCCAACTCGGCTGAAAGACCGTTCTTCTAAAACCCTTAGTAGCTTAGCCTGTATCTCAATTGGGATCTCCCCTATCTCATCGAGGAAAATAATCCCATCGGATGCCTGTTCGAATACGCCTATTCGCCTGGATGCCGCCCCCGTAAACGCTCCTTTTTCATGCCCAAAAAGCTCCGATTCTATTATTCCGGGCGCCATTGCGGCGACATTCACAGCGACAAACGGAACGTTTGTCTTTTTTGATTCTTTATGGATAGCCCTTGCAATAACTTCTTTGCCAACTCCCGAAGGGCCGGTAATTAGAACATTTATATCCGAGGAAGCCACCTTCGTAACTATTCCGGCGGCTTTGATTAAATCTGAAGATCTTCCGACTATGCCAGTTTTATTAAGCAGTTCTCTATCTTCTTTAATATCTTTTAAGGCTATTACAATTGTTTCTATTTCAACCGGCCAATAAAACTCTTTATCGCTTAATATTTCATCTGCCAAGCCAATAGAGGGTTGAATAACAAATATCACAATTGAAGGTTCTTCCATAAAAATACGTTCGATCATCTTAATCGGTCTGACACCAGACCGCAAATCAAACAGCATGGCGTCCGGTTTCTTTGCCTTTAACTCGGAGGCCAACCGCGTTTCATCGCTGAATAATTCTGCCTCCCCGGCAAGCTCGCTAACTTGATTGGAAAAAGATATATCATGGGAAAAAATGTAAATCACTTTCTCTTTTTCCTCCTGCGTTTTTTCGGTTTCTTAGTATCGTCTATTAACGCAAAATCAGCCTGTCGGCTTTCAAGGTCGACTCTCGCCACAATAATTCGGACTTTATCACCCAACTTAAATATGCGTTTTGAACGTTTTCCGACCGCGCGATACTTCCCCTCATGCAGTTCAAAATAATCATCTTCGATACTGGCAAATGGCACAAACCC
>CAZKYQ010000125.1:0-1776 GCA_964556975.1 uncultured Ignavibacteria bacterium | reverse complement strand
GGCTGGTAAATGGCTTTCGCGAGAGATCTAAGCAGGATCTCTTCTACAAATTGTTCCTCTGGCTTCCCCTTAACAGATTTCATCACTCTTTGGAGTTTTAGCGAAGTAATCTCGCCACGAAAATTAAACTTGAATCCCATTTCATTCAATAATTCGATAAAGCTCCCGACTTTTTCTTTATCCGGTTTGTCATGAACGCGGAACAGCGTAGGCGCGCCCGCGCCTTCAAGAAAAATAGCCGCGTATTTATTCGCGAGAAGCATGAGGTCCTCGACTATCAGATGTGATTCAAGCCTTTGAGGAGAAAATATGTCGAGTACTTTGCCTTGGGCATCGAGCAGGATTTTGGGTTCTGGAAGATCAAAATCCAAGCCGCCCTTGAGAAACCTCTTGTGCCTAAGGCTTCCAGCGATATTCCTAATAATTTTCAGCGAGTTCCCGAGCTCTTTACTAATGCCCTTCACCTTTTTACCGTCCAGGAAGTCCTGGACTTCTTCGTAATTCAAAGAGGCCGAACTTCTTATTACGGTTTCCCTGAATTCCCATTTATAAACTTTGGCGTTTTCATCGATCTCGGCAATAAATGATGTCGTAAGCCGGTCTTTGCCCTCATGTAGGCTGCAGATATTCGCGGAAAGCTTTTCAGGAAGCATTGGAATAACCCTGTCGACCAAGTAAACCGAGTTGCCTCTTAATAGAGCCTCCGAATCAAGAGCAGATTCAGGTTTGACATAATGCGATACGTCGGCGATATGGATGCCCAGCCTATAGCGGTTGTCGTTCATTTTTTCAATGCTAACCGCGTCATCATGGTCCTTAGCATCTGCCGGATCTATTGTATAAATGATCTTATCTCGCAAATCAAGCCGGCCTGCCAGCGATGTTTTAGTTACAGCCTTATTAATTGCGGCAAGTTCCGGTTGTACGCGGCTATCAAATTCGCGAGGAAGCCCGTGAGATATTATCAATGAATCGATATCCACTCCGGGAGTGCCAACCATGCCGAGAATCTCCTCGACTTTGCCCCGAGGCGGAAGATATACGGCCTCCCACGGATACAATCTTACGCTGGCGATAATATCATTTTTTATGGCGAGTTTTTTAGGATTATTTATTTCAAACCTTTCCGGCAAACGCGGGTCGGTCGGATGCAAATAGGTGCCAGCCTTGCCAATAGTAATTCTTCCGACAACTCTGCCTTTTTCTCTTTCAAGGACTTTTGTAATTCGGCCTTCACGGCTTTTACCTCTCCCGGCAGGCTTTAGGACTACCTCGACTTTTTCGCCATGGATAGCGCCGCCTAATTCACGCTGTGAAACAAAAATATCTCCGCCATCTCCATCGGTAATTACAAAACCATTACCCGCTTTGCTCACAAATAGTTTTCCAATTAGAATATCTTTTGTATTAGGAATAATCAGCTTGCCCCCGCGCCCTTTCACAATTTTACCCTCGGAAATAGCTTCCTTTATGAGACTTCTAAAATCACGATAATCTGACTGTTTAATGCCCAGCATCTCGGCAAGTTCTCGAGTTTTTAGAGGCACTTTTGATTCTGAAATGAATCTTATTATTTTATTTAGAGGTATTTTAAACATTTTGGGTTAGATAATAGCTCCTTACAATTCGAAAAGCAAGGAGAAACTGCCAATATGGCAGGTGACGTAATGATCAAAAATTCGTTGACTTTTTTATTATATTTAATTTATTAACAATTAGGATATAAAAAACCAGGGCCAACCACATTGAGATCGAAGAGAAGTAATCTCAACATAA
>CAZKYQ010000124.1:0-8239 GCA_964556975.1 uncultured Ignavibacteria bacterium | reverse complement strand
AATTTATCGATGCCATAAGGTCAAATCTCCTTTATTGTCCCTTTATTTTTGAAATGGCGGCTTTAATTTCCAATCTTACCATTCCAACATTAACTTCAGGCTCTGTTACAACAGCAAGGATCCCCATGCCGGCATCATTGAGAAACATTTTGCCTTCATCGGCCTCGATAGTGATTCTTTCGGGGTTATGCTGTTTTAGCCTTTCCATTGCCTTCGACACGTTAGAGACTATTGAGGCCGCAAGCGCTCCAACAGTTTCATCTTCAAGACGCTGATCCAGATCAGCGGCGATAATAATCCCATCATTACCAACGAGCATTGAGCCTTGTATGCCAGAGGTTTTATTCAAATCGCCCAGAATATTATACATGTGATGCCTCCATCGAATTTTCATTTATTACAGATGCCCGTCTATCAATATAGACCTCGGCCGGATATTTTTCATTTATGTGATTTGCGACCATGTCAAGCGTTCTCTGAACGCGAACATTAAGCAGGTCGTCGGCCTTTTTGTCCGCCAATACAATAAGAAAGAAATTTAATATGGACGCTACGGTAAGCCATTTTTCTTCGGTTTTTATAGACATAAATCTACAGCCTGGGTCAATAAGTTTGCCGATATTATTATCAATAACTTTGAATATTTCAGGCCCCAATGCCGCGTAAAACTCGCCTTTAAGCAAGCTTGGAGGGCTGCAGGCTACAATAAGGCCCTCATGGTCCGCGACCACGGCCCCATTTACTCCGGAATATTCAGCGAGATAATCGACAGCGGCCTGAAGCCTGCTATTTTCATTTTGATTTTTCAAAATTTCTCCTCCTTAACCCGCTTCAACCGCAGTATAAATTCTACTGAGCATATTCTCTATTTTCAATTTCAGCGAACCCATACTTACATCGTCACGGGCAAAAATCACCAAAAGAAATTCCTCTCGCTTGAATATCCACAGCTTTGACGACTGCGTCTCAACCAGAATTTCATTCGTATTCCCGATATTGATTTTATGCCCGCCGGCATAGGATAAATCATAAATATTTTTTGCAAGCGCTCCGACTTCGTCCTTTGAAAACGACCCGTCGAAGCGGCCTTCCAGAACAAGTCCGTTTTCGCCTACAGCGACAACGCCCATCACGCGGGGCATCACCTTTAAAATTCCCACGACTTCAGATAGCTTATAAGCTCTCTTTTCATTGCCCGAATGACCCGTCCCGGCTCTGTTGCCAACCTTTCCTGAAACTTGCGGGGTTTCTTCCCCAATCATAGATAGCAGGTTTCTGACTATATCGTCTTGCGGATCAGATTCGAATAGCCTTTTTAGAATTATCTTTGCTTCGCCGGTATTGCCAATCCTAACAAAGATTTCCGCCTCGAGAATATCAATCGCCCGGGACCTGCCCGAAGATTCAATTGCTTTATTCAGCTCTTCTTTGGCCGCGGAATAATCTTCGTTGAATAGATAGATTTTAGCCATTACAACGCGTGCGGAAGCATAATTGGGATGAACTTTCAAACCTGTTTGACAGATTTCACGAGCTTTGGTTATGTCGCCTTTCTTTCGATAGGCGTCCGCAAGGGCAGCAAATATTTGGCTGTTGCCGTCGCTTGAGAGAATTTTTTCACATTTTGCAATGCGGTCATCTGTTTCGACTGTATCAATCATAACAATCCTTATAAGTAGTTTACAATCATAATAGATATCGACAATTTAACGGCGAAATTTAGGGATAGTTTGACCTAATTATTCAAGGCCTTTTTTATAAAATAATAGTCCAATCAGAAAAAACACCATCGAACCGCAACTTGTAACGAGGGTTGCAAGCCTGAGATCATACTCGTAGATTAGAACCTTAAATATGTCAAGAAGATGTATAACTCCGCCCGAGGCCGCAAACAGGAACCCGATGAAGATAAAAAGCCATGGCTTGCCCAGACTGCCTCCCTTGAGCGATAAAAATATTATCAAGGCAAATGCCAGGCATCCTGTGGACGTTGCAAAATATAACGTTTCCTGGACAATTTCATAAGTGTGAGTTGAGATCGCCCAGCTGATATTATAGTTTAGCAGGACAAAACCCAATATTAGAGATACTGTTAGCTTGTTCATTCTACTTTTCCCTCAAAGTCCTCGCGAATTCTTCCTCTAAACCGTATTTTATAGAAATTTGCCGGTTCTGGTTGATAATATTCTGGATATTGAATCTGATTTCCGATAGTAATCTTTTATAAATTTTGCCGCCGAGGCTCTTTTGGACCACATTGAGATAATCGTTTAGAAGTGAATTGAAATTCGTTACGATTTTCCAGATCCTCGCTTCCTCCGGCAGTTTTTTATACATTTCAAGGAAACAATCAAAATTAATTTGACCGTCTTCATTTATAAAATTATTGTCGAGATTGGGATAATAATTCTTATGTAAATGGAAAGTTTCGGAGATTACTTTATCGCCCTTCCCGCCCAATTTCTCTTTTATGCTCTCAAAGATAAAATTCAAGTTGTTAAGGTAAATCTGCGCCAGAAGTTCCGCCAGGGCTTTCTGTTCCGATTCCGCGGTTTTTTCCTCCACAACATCTTTCTTTTCCTGCTTTAATAGCCCCTGCCGCAAGAGACTCGCGATTGCCTTGCTGGTTATAAACCTATCCAAATAACTATCATCTATTACTGCCGCGACTTTTTTACCCGATCCAACCAGTGCCATTACAATAATTTCGTTCTTGGTCAGGCGCAACTCGTCCGATCCGATTGCCGGATCGCGAGAAAGCTCTATAATGGTATTGTCTGATGGAATTACTTTTTTTAATTCCTCCCATTCATCAATACGCCGAGTGCCCTCCATTATAATATTCATGGGGTTTAATTCGGTCTGGATCGAATCAGGCGGAGGAGTTTTTTCCTGAAGGAAATCAAATTGCCCGTCCTTCCAGCCAAAAAGCCCATAAACAATTTCTTCAATCTGTATTCTAAGGCATTCTATTATTTCTTCGCGGGAAAACAGCTTTTTCTCAACCAGCAACGCGCCTATTTTTTTGCCGCTTTTCTGCCCCACGATTACGGCGTTAAGTTCATTGCGGGAAATTCTTCCCTTTTTTACAAGAATATTACCAAAGAGGTCCTGGGTATCAGTAGAGGAAGCGTAAACCAGCATTCCCGCTTTAAAATAGATTTCTTTCTCGTCTTTTTCCTTGAAAACCTTTAACGCGCCTGTCATTTTGGAAGTGAAAATGAGCTGAAATATATCCGGCAATGATACTGTATTTAAATTTCCCGCGAAACTCACTTATAACGCTCCTCAAAAAATATTGGCCTCATACTGCTAATCATAGTTTCGCCATTGACTCCGCTGATCTTAAACCCGCCATACAATGAAGTCGAAATGGTCCGATCTTCCGAATGAGTAAGAACAGATTTGCTCCTTGGAAAAGCCATCGAAAACCGTCCCGGCGAAAACACAACATTTTCAGGATTTAGCCTGTCTATCATCGTCTTACAATCGCCTTGCGCATAATCGCTCCAAGGCAATTCCAATAGCACAATCTTATTATTATCCTGATATCCTTGCAATACTCGCGTACTTGTCCACCCTGCCAATAGGATTAAGTCCTTTCCTGCTTCAATTCGCAAACAAGGGAAATTATTATTCCCTGTTTCATTATTATCGGATTGGCCCCATACAATCTTAATCCATTCTGGCGGTCTGATTGAATTTTCATTTCCGCCCCCATTCAGAAGATGTTTTTCTCTTGAGAAATCGCCTGGCCGCAATATTTTAGGCGAAAACATATCGTCCAATAAGCGGATATCGGTTGAATTCGGGGTCGATGTTACCAGCCATTCGATTTCTCCGCCATGGTAATTCAGAATATAGGGAATTAATATTCTCCGGGCGTCATCCTGTGATCGGTAAATATCAATGCCAGCGATTTTTTCGCCGTTTTCTCTTGTATAAATCCATGCCCTGTTTGGTCCAACGTCAATAAATTCGATTTCCCAGGCCGGCCTTCTTCCATAAATATTCGGCCACACAAGAATATTAAACAATACGAGGCATATAATGACGCTTTTGATACTAACTCGCCGTCTAACCGAATACTCATAAATAAAATACAAACAAAACCAATACAGAATAATCTCCGGCCAGCTAAAAGAGGCGGTCCTCATAACAGTGTGTGATAATTGTGAAAAATAATTTAAGAAATAAATGACAGAATTTAACATAAGTTCAAGCGGGACAGACACTAACATGCTAATCCAATATCCCAGCGGAGCAATAACATATAAGGCCACGCCAAAAGAAGATGCAAGCGTCGCCAGAATTCCAATAGGAACATTGGCAATAATGCCAATCAGCGAAAACTTGCCAAAATATTTGGTCATAAGAGGCATAACAGCCGCCTGCGCGGCGATTGTACTCAAGGGAATTATTACAATCCAATTAATATATCTGCCGCGAATCGGTAAAACAGATTTGAAATAATTATAAATCGGCGGTATGGCGTAAACAATTCCAAATGTGGCGGCAAATGAAAGTTGCAGTCCGACATCGAATAACTGCAAAGGACTCCATATCAACATCGCCAAACCGGCAAAACCGATAAGATTAATGTAATCGGGCTTTCTAAGCCAGCCGTAGGCAACCAGCCCAATTGCCGCCATAATAGATGCCCGAATTACAGACGGTTCCAGCCTCGTAAGAATCGCGAAAAACAGGACTGCCGCCAATAGAATTGCCACTTTTGACTTTCGCCGTATTCCCAAAATGGTTAAAGGCAATGCGATCACAGCGATCACCATTCCGACATTAGAGCCGGAAACCGCCATCAGATGCAATGTGCCTGTATCTCTAAACATTGTCTGATGTTCTTCGGGGATATCGCGCCTTTCCCCGAGAATAAAGCCGGAAAGTATGGCCGCGGATAAGGGCGAGAGGTTTTGCCGGGCTGTTGAAATCATATAGTCTCTGGCCGGCTTTACAACCATTGATAAAAACGATGACCCTTTTTGTAAAATTGTTACATTATGCGGTCCGCTGACAGACATCGCCGCGAAAATGTTTTTTGTTTGAAGATAACGGTCATAATCAAACCCTCCCGGGTTTCTCGGGCCGCTTGGCTTGTACAATACTCCGTCAATCTTAACCTCGTCCGCATGGTCGAACAAACTTCCGCCACTAAGCACTTTTGCTCTCAAACGTCCAAAAGTCGGTATTACATAGCCCCTAATTTTTACTGAATCAGGTTCAATAACCAGATATGTTCTGTCAACTCTAATATCCGGCTCTTCAACCACTTTGCCAAAAAGCGTTACTCTGCCGCTTCTTTCCGCCAGCCTTGAGATATGGTTGGCGGGATGCGGGCCGGCAGCCAGGTCTGTCCTGAACCACCCCAGAGAAAACAACATTATTGCAGCCGCAACGCCGGCGGCCCTGACATTTCCCCTCAGAAGAAAGTACAGTGTTGTGATTATGGCGACAATGAAAACTGACACAGATAGATGATGGCTCATATTCAGAGCTAAGGAAAATAGGACCCCTATGACATACGGTATTAAAGCCCAAAGCAGAGGGCGGTTTTTTAGAATAGACTTGTTTTCTTGATTCAAGTTGTTGATTTCCAACGCCGATGAGGCCAAAACCAATGGTCAGGATACCGATTAACATAACTTTCTATAAGCGTTGTGTATTTTTGAGTAAGTCTGTTTATATCTTTTTCTTTATCTCCAGCCGGAGTAAAATCAAAAGGAGGTTCGATTGTAATAACATGGCGGTCCCCTTCCCTGACAATAAACCCGCATGCTAAAAAGGACTTTGTTTTAATCGCAAAAGCCGCAGGGCCCTTGGGCGTTGATGCCGGACGTCCCAGGAATTCAACAATTGTGCCGTCTTTGCCCGCGTCCTGGTCTGAAAGCATGCAAACCATTTTCCCGTTCCTCACCGCTTTGAAAACTCCGCGGGCCGCCACGCCCATCTCAATCAAACCTATTCCGAAAATCCGGCGGTGATCGTTCATCACCTTATTAACCAATAAATTATGCTGCTCTCCAACAAGATAGTCGATGGGCCAGCCCTGGCTCGCGATGTAGGCCCCCATTAGCTCCCAGCTTCCAAAATGTCCTGTAACAAACACCGCGCCGCAACCTGAATCTTTTATTTTTTGAAGATTTTCTTTCCCTGTGACGGTTATAAGGCCTGATAAGTCTTTTTTCCGCAACGAAGGAAACAGGCCATACTCAATGAAGCCTTTTGCGATGTTTCGATAAGAGCGAGCTCCGATTTTTAGATACTCCGAATTCGAATATTTATCTTTAAACGATTTTTTGAGATTATCTAATGTTACTTCCCGTCTTATTCTAAAAATCGAAAACGCCAAAAAACCAATCAAATCCGCGGCTATCATGGCAATTTTATAAGGAACCAGATTTAGCGTGAATATTAATATATATACCGCGTAATATTCTATTCTATACCTGATCTTTGTCATCATAGTACCCGTCATAATACTGATTGTAATCGCCATCGGGCGGATTTCGCCTATCCTCTATTTTCCACCTCTTTTTTGTTTTCAAGGTCTGCCTTTTTTTCATTATCAGCAAAAAAATGAAAAACAAAGGGATCAGCAGCCAATACAGGTTCGCGTCGAGCAAAAATAGCAATAAATGGTATCGCACGGAAGTCCTTTCATACCAGTTTGATGTCCAGTTTAAGTAAGTGTCTCCGACAACTGCCTTAAAACTTCTATAAAAGTCATGGTTGCTCCTGTATAATTCCAAAAAATCCGCCAAAAGAAATCTATCTGTTTCTTTTATCATATCCGACGCGGCCAAGTATGATTCGGTATAGGCAAGGTTTGCCTCCGCCCCATTGAAAGCCGTCAGATTCTCAAGCATATACAAAGGTATTAGATTATTTGTCCATGCCGCTCTCGCGACAAGTACGTCCTGGCCAAAATCCCATTCGCCCGATACGCGCATCGCCAGCCCTTCATGCAGCCATCTTGGAAGCCACTGTTTACCCGACGCTCTATAGAGCATGATATGCGTCAGTTCATGCCCGATCAATTCCTTAAATGATTTCCCTACCCGGAAATATTTCGGTGATTTTATAACTATGGCGGCGTTTTTCAATGAGGCAGCGCCTGCGCCCCAATCAGGGAAAGAAGATCCAACTTGCCCTCGAAAATCATCTTCATTGTCGGCGATATATAGAACGACAGTTGTGTCTAAACCAAAGTTCAACAATTCGGAAAGCACCCGAATATAATATTCACTGTAAATTCGGGCCGAATCAGAGAAAACATTATCGGGAGGATATATTAGAACAGTACCATCCCGGGCCGTGGATTGATTGTAAGAAAAAATAGATAATAAAAAGCAAAAGCCCAGAAGCATGTTCCGGGCTCTTTGATTGCAAATTATCATATTATTAATTTAGCTCGTAGGTTTCCCCGCATTCAAGAACTATTCCTTCGGCCCCAAACTGTTTTATACCGTCAGTGAACTTTGTCGGGTCGCAGGCAATAAGGTCAAATGTATTGTAATGCATCGGTATGGCCTTTCGAGGCTTTAGAAACTTGACCGCTTTCACCGCGTCCGTGATATTCATCGTGAAATTATCTCCAATTGGCAATAATGCCAGGTCAATTTTATCAAGTTCGCCGATAAGCTTCATATCCAAAAACAGGCCGGTATCGCCAGCATGATAAATTGTTTTGCCATCGGTGCGGATTATAAATCCGACCGGATTGCCGCCGTATTCGAGTTTTTCTCCCAATGTCGATCCATGGTGCGCTATTGTAAGTTTCACCGAGCCAAAAGGAAAATCATGCCCTCCCCCTATATGCATAGGGTGGACCTTCTCCACGCCTTCGTTCTGACAATAAGTACAAAGTTCAAAGTTTGAAATAATTGTGGAGTTGTTCTCTTTTGCCAAGCCGATAGCATCCCCCAGATGGTCGCCATGTCCGTGAGTTACAAGAATATAATCGGCGACTTCAAATTCTTTACCCGATTTAGCTACCGGGTTTCCGGTGATAAACGGATCTATCAATAATTTTTGGGTTCCATTATCAAGCGCGAAACAAGAGTGGCCTATAAAAGTAACCTTCACCATGAGTCCTCCCTATCAGGAGTTCGACAACTGTCGAACTCAAATTCAACTAAATTTATCTATATCTCCGGCTCGTGTCAACTCATAATGCAAAACGACCGGAATCATTCAATCACCTTGTCTATTATTCCTCCGCCAA
>CAZKYQ010000123.1:2074-8240 GCA_964556975.1 uncultured Ignavibacteria bacterium | reverse complement strand
TATGACCCGGGGTTGGCTGAGCTGCCAAGTTTCCATGCGTTTGAACCGCCAGAAGTATGATTACGATGATTGCGTATGGCCCATTCATCTACCGAACCACTGACCGCGGAATGCGTCCAGCCGTTGGTTCCGCTTTCAATATCATCGGAAAACATCGTGGTTGTAAATCCGATGAAAAATGAATGATTGCCGGTTTCCGGATCGCGTCCCGTATTGGCGGCATTATCCGCGGCGGTAATATAATAATCTACCGTTGTACACATTGGCTGGCCGGGAATAAATCCGCGCCAGTTATCGCCGCCGATATTGGACATCGAAACCGGATTGAATCCGCCGCCATTTGACCAGTAAACCGTCGCGCTTGTAATATTCCCTTCCGTTGACATTATCGAGGCGTCGACTTGATAATCGCTTGTTGAAGGCGTATTATCCAATGGAGTGTGCGTTATGAAAACACCCGCTTGAATAGCGGGACAAAACATATTGTGCTGGGCGAAACCATCACAAATATCAGCGTAGTTGGGCGTACCGTTTAATGGATTTCCATCGTCGTCATCATAAAGAAGCAGCTCCCAAAGATAATCCAGATAAGTTATGGGCTTGGCGTAACGGGCATAGTGCCAAAGGCTATCAACATAAGGCTTTGCACTTGCGCCGTGCGTGGCGATAAGATTAACGCGCATATCCCAGAGCGCGCCGACCATGATATCGCCCATGCAATGCGGCTCGCCGCCGCATCCCGAACCCGGATATTGTGCCGTATTATCCGATGAACGCAGATAGGTCCCGGAACCGTTCCATCCGCGGCCCATCAAAGGTTGATCGGTAATGCAGCTGGCAATAAAATCAGACCATCCCTCGTTCAAGCCGCCTGTTTCATACGAATAAGGAAGATATACAGGATCATAAAAAGTTTCGGTTATTCCATGGCCATATTCATGGTAAACCACAGTAGACATTTGAGCAATATTGGGACAACTTCCGCCCGCGGCATAGAAATTAATGGATGTACCATCCCAATAGGCGTTACAGGAACCTGACACATTGACATAGCATGGCAGCTGCCAATCCATGCCAGTAAAAGACGGATCAACATAGTTTATATAATCATGCACAACCATCGAATTGTAATAGGCATCCCGTTCTTGCGGCTGTGAGATTGAAGTCCAATTAATATTCAAACTGCCTGAAGACGACCCGGAAAAGGAAGCGTCTCCTCCGTCGGCCCTGTTTACGTTCAAATAAGTACCTGCAAGCTGGGCGGATATAGTGGCCGAGCCGCTTCCGGATATGCTGTAATTACCGCTGGCATCCGTAACATCAGAGCCATGTCCGCTGGCTGATACTGTTAAATCCTTGAAAGGCAAATTCACAAACGAATCATAGGCGCCATCAAGCTGAGCGTCTCCATTGACATTGCCGGTAAACGCGTAGTCGATAGCGTTCCAATACATCAGGACCTCGCCGGTATGAGCGTCCACATACATAAACCATCTGGCAAGAGGGTCGAACGTAAAATAGACTATCTCCC
This sequence comes from uncultured Ignavibacteria bacterium, assembly GCA_964556975.1. Taxonomy (GTDB): domain Bacteria; phylum Zixibacteria; class MSB-5A5; order UBA10806; family UBA10806. The sequence goes on along the minus strand of CAZKYQ010000123.1, from coordinate 6,709 downwards.
ACGCAAGATGAACGCTATAGCTTTCTTCCAATTCAAGCGGAAGAACAAGCAGGCGCGAACTCAATACCCGGTTGTCATCTGATATCGATCCGGCTTCCCGTTTGACAATGTCCACGGCTTCGTTTTCGCTTAATACCGGAGTTGTATCGATTTTAATACCGGGGTATGTGTCTGAGCCGAATGAAACAAGATTACCGTTTTTATGAAACGTAAGATTCACGCGGGCATTGTACACGGGCAGGCCGTTATAACTCCGGTCGTAAATAACATACCACATTTTGCCATGAAATCCGGCTGTCTGCAGGGTCAAATCCGAAAGATTCGCCCCCAAAAGATCTGAATATTTCTCAATAAAATCGTCCGAAACTTGCTTTATGTTTGAATCGCTCAAATTCCGGGTAAGTTTCAATCCCGAGGTTACAATCCTGTGAGGAGTATTAGAATTAAAGTTCCAGGTAACACTCGCCCTGCTCCCAAAATCCTGCTTAAATTTATCCCAAGCCGGAGATCTTTCCAATAAGGATCTTGACTCAAAATCCGATAGAAATTTCTGCTTGGTGACTTTCGCCGCTTGCCCTGCCCCATCGTCCTGAAACGCAAAAGCGCTTACGCTCAGGATAAGAACCGCGAACAGTACAACCTCCAACACAAACCTTTTTCTTCCCATTTACTTCTCCTTAAGGGTTAAGTTGATCCTATATTTATTATTCCAATATCACCAATCTTGCTCCACGCATATTTACCGCGTAGAATTTTCCTAATAATGCTAAAATAGAAAATATTTCTTTAAAGCCACGATGCGGAAAATCGGCTTTGGCCTTGCTCCTTTAAATTTTCCAAGTCAAACTAGACGAAGATCCCTTTGCTGGTGTGAAATATAGTATATTATTGGAATTATGTCAAGTAAGCAATTTTGGTGAGAAACGCATTTTGGGCAACCTGTTGGCAGTTCAATGATAAATCGTAGAGTCGCTTATAACCGAATGGAACGCGGCGATATGGGCAGGAGTTGTTCCGCAGCATCCCCCGATAATATTTACTCCTAAGCCTATAAGTTCCTTAACTTTATCCGCCATGTACTCAGGGGTCTCATTATAAATAAGCTCTTCATTCTTGATTTCCGGAAGGCCCGCGTTTGATTGAATGAGTATCGGAAGACTGGAATGTTTTTTAAATTCCGCCGCTATCCGAATCATATTTTCTATTCCATTGCCGCAATTTGAACCGACAACATCGGCTCCCGCTTCCGCAAGTTCTGTCGCGGCCTGTTCGATTGTCACTCCCATCACGGTGAAAAAACCTTTTGGCGTTGAGTCGAAAGTCATGGTTGCGCATAAGGGAATATCGGGAGAAATTGAGCGGGCCGCTTTTATGCCAAGAACAGCCTCATTGATATCGGTCATCGTCTCAAAATAAATAATGTCAATGCCTTCGTCGATCAGCGCGAAAATTTGCTTTACATAACTCTCGCTAACCACTTCCGGATCAGTTTCGCCGTAGGGCTTCAGGAGACTTCCGCAAGGGCCGCAGGATGCGGCGATATAGGCCTTATTTCCAATCGCCTGCCGCACGGCCCTGACACCAGACCTGTTTATTTCTTCAAATTTATTCTCAAGATTGTAATTGCCAAGTTTAAGCGGCGAGCCGCCAAAAGTATTTGTGCTGATAATATCCGACCCTGCATTAAAATAGAGTTTGGCTATTTCCTCCAGAATTTCAGGATGATCGAGGTTCATTTCTTCAGGGCACTGTCCGGATTCCAGCCCCTTTTGAAAAAGCATTGTTCCAAGCGCGCCGTCTCCCAAAAGAGTTTCACCTTTTTTTATTCGTTCGAGAAAAGGCGTCATATCACCCTTTTTCAACAATCCGTTTTGCGCAATCTACCGCGTTTATACCGTCAAAACAGTAGGAGTGCGCTCCAATTTCAGCCGCGTATTCGTTCGAAAGGGGCGCCCCTCCGATAATGATTTTTACATTATCAAAAATACCCTTCTCCTTTGCCAGCTCCACAACTTTCTTCATAACCGGCATTGTCGTAGTAAGAAGCGCCGATAAACCGATAATATCCGCTTTCATTTCTATGGCGGTATTGACAAATTTATCAGCAGGCACGTCCCGTCCAAGATCGATAACCTCAAATCCGGCCCCTTTGAGCATAATACCGACCAGGTTCTTACCAATATCATGAAGGTCGCCGTGGACCGTGCCAATCACGACTTTACCGATAGAGGGAATGTCATTTTCAATCATTATAGGTTTTATTATATCCATCCCCGCGGACATGGCTTTGGCGGCAAGAAGAACATCCGGCAGGAATATTTCATGTGCCTTGAATTTATCGCCAATAATGGACATCCCCGCAATAAGCCCCTGGTCGAGAATTTCTTTGGCGCTAATGCCATCATCAACAGCTTGTCGAGCTAATTTCGAAACCTCTTCTGTATTTCCGTTCTGCAAATGTTCCTTTAACCGATTAATTATTTCCATCTAAATCACCTTATCAGAAATTAAGTTTTATTCATCATCAATGACTTTTGCCTTGTCAGACAGGATTGATCTGCACAATCCGAGCAAAATAGAAAATTGTTATCGAATTCAAATATGTTTTTGCGTCCGAAAACAATAACTCCGCTTACCGACTTGAGCGGCTCCATCAAACAGCTATCGGTTAACTTTATCCCGATTTTATCCGGGCTGAGATATTCAAATAGTTTTCGCTGTCCGGAAACATGCCAACCGCAATAACCGGGGCTGAATCTCATAACCGCCATAGAATTATCAAACAGTCCTGATTCAACTAAGTAATTCTTAAAGTAATTTTCTATGTATCCGGAAGCCATATCGGCTCCTACTGAAGCCGCTGTGTCAAGCATGGAACCGGGCGCAAAGTCATCTTCGCTAAATAACGCTTTTATTTTTTGAGATATTTCTTCTCCAACCGTTACCGCAAAAAGAGCCAGCCCAAATGATTCCGGGAATATTGATTCAAGCGGCGTTTCGGAGTCGTTGCCGCCTTCACCCCGATACATTATTTTAAAATCCGCGTTAGAAATATCTTTTATTATGCCGGCAGGGTTCGCAATCTCTTCATAAAGAGAAATTGAATCATTTATCAGGCGCGTTGTTCGCTCATTGAGGACTGCCGACGGGGGAATTCCCTGTCCGGCTAAAATATCTGGCGTCGACGGTGTGATTTCTATTGCAGGTATATTTAGGATCTTGTCCATCAAGTGATGTCCGGTAATTTATCCATGCCGAACTTTTTTGCCTCCGACATCATAAGTTCAGTTAAGTTATTTTTAATGGCATCTGGTAATTTTACAGGACTGTGCTTCGCTATTATGCTCTCCATTTCATCATGGGCACGTTCGTTTAGCGTAAGCCCGCCTTCCTCTTGCCATCTGGATCTGTTTGCGCGATCAATTGTCTTGCCCGGGAAATGGCTTTCCTCTTTTAGATGTTTCCGGGTATGATCGGAGATAAGCAAATGTTTTTCCCGCAAAAATTCTTCGAATATCGGTTGCGCCGGAAAATCATCCTTTGGCTCGATACCTTTTATCAAACGCTTAGTCATACCGCAAATTTCATTATCAACAACAAGTTTTTCAAGGCTGAAACAACTTTCAAAATCGAGCATGCCAGGCCCTGAAATGTTATTGATACCTGCCAGAGCCGCAAGGGCCGCCCCCATCGAAGATTCCAGCCCCGCCTGAGTATCTAGCTGTTTGGAGTCGCTAAGGCCTATATATGCCTGAGTAGGCAGGCCAAAATATTTTCCAATTTCATTATAGGCACAATCCATCATCATAGTGCCAATATCTCCCATGGGAGTTGTTTCGTATCGTACATCAAAAACCGCCGGAGAACCGCCGTATACGACAGGAGTACCCGGATTCGCGAGCTGACTAATGGCCACCCCGCTCAAAGTCTCGGCAGTATGCTGGATTAGCGAACCGACCAGAGTAACAGGCGCCATAAACCCGGAAAGCGGCATGGAAATATATTCGACCGGGATGCTATATTTCGCGCAATCAACAACATTCTGAGATGTAACATCGCTCCACTTGAGAGGGGCTGTGGGACAACATGAAAAAAGCGTCAAAGGTTTTTCCGCCAGAGCATTTTTTGAGCCTCTAACAGCCAATTGCAAGTCTTTCATAATTTCAAAAGCCTCGATAGTGAATGTGCCCGTTACAACCGGCTTTTCGCAAAACATCAAACTTAGATACAGCCTGTAGCTATCGGATATTTTTTCATGCACGTCCCCTGGAATCATACAGGTGGATTGCGAGGCGATGTTTGCCATCCCTTGCATCAGTTTTGCGTATCGTACATAATCAGCTGTCGATGGTCTTCTTATTTTATTTGAGTCATAATCCAGGATATTAATAGCCGCCGATCCCGGCGTAAAATTAACATTATACTCTGAAAGTTCAACGGCCTCTGCGCCGGAAGAATCGTATAGCTTTATAGAACCGGGCGCCAAGGTAATGCTTTTATCAATTATATCATTGGTAAAATAAGCGCGCTTTGCTGCCTTATCAATCCTGGCACCATTATCGCTCAACAATGAAAGAACGAAATCGTTATGGATCTCAACGCCGAGATTACACAATAGCCCTCTGGCTTCCGAAA
>CAZKYQ010000123.1:0-1974 GCA_964556975.1 uncultured Ignavibacteria bacterium | reverse complement strand
AAATCGTTATGGATCTCAACGCCGAGATTACACAATAGCCCTCTGGCTTCCGAAATGATTTTCTCTATAAGGTTATTATCCAAAAATTTAACTGTTGGTCTCAAAAAAACTCCTTTTCAAAAGGAACTAATTTACAATTGTTGCAAAATTAGTTGTTTGGGCGGTAAAAGACAAGTGAAATTACTCTGAATCAAAGCGAATATAACAGCCGTCGTAAACCAATAATGCCCTCGGTAATTAGCTGTTTATCAAAAAACAAAATGCCGGTGTCGCAAGTTTAGAGAAGGGGCTAACGTTAACAGTGATGTTGCTGCACTATTAAGGAGAGTTTAATAAAGCCCCTTCTCTTTTTTTCGCTTAATTTGATGAAATTCCATTTAGTTAAGATACAGCCTCATACTAAAAATATTCCTTATGCTTTTCAAAAACGGCAATATAACGGGCAAAGAGTGATATTGATTTTCTTTGCATTAATGAAATATGATTTCAAGAAATATTACTTATTTTGCATACAATTTGACGAAATATCCTGATGACAAATCCAATTGGAAATCTGCCATCACGTTGTATAACAACAAGATACGCATTGATTAAAACGAATTATTCTTCATGGCATAGGTTTTGACCTTATTAAGCGTGGAGGTGACAATGAAAAATTTTAAAAAATTCTTAATCGTCTTAATTCCGGTTTTGTTAATTTATGTTTTCCCGAATTTGGCATCTGCTCAAATGAAAACAATAACCGGCGAAATATTGGACAAAAACGATAATCCGATTTTTGGCGCGTCTGTCCTTCTCAGCAGCGACGGAAGGTTTCTTGAAAGTACGTCAACAAGTCCAGATGGAAAATTCTATATTCAGTTTGAGCCCGGTGAAAATGAATACTGCATGCTTAATATTTCCGCCATGGGATTTTGCGCGATTATTTCGGACGTTGAGATTATCGAAGATTCCGTATATATCGAATTAAATCTCACTAAAAGACCATTGCAAATGGCGTTTTGGAGAGCGCAATCCCCATTCGGAAGATTCTAAACAAAATGACCATTAAAAAATCGGTTAAGGCTTTAGGAATATTCTTCATTATTATTCTATTTGCCGTAAGGGCAGAGGCGGGAGTAAAAAAGATTCTCTTCAGCTACCCAAGAGACGGCAATTTTAAATTCCTGAACAGTTCTAAAGATCATTGGTATTCAGCCAATAACAATTATTGGACAACCAGTATACCGGATAAATATCAGCACTATATGCTTAACTACGGGGCCGCCTCTTATTTAGAAAGAAATTTAGATAAAATTTCAATAATAGCCATATTATCGGGATTGAACACTATGAAAGAATTAGAAGACGGCTTTCGGGAGGGCGCTTCGGTAAGAGACCTTGCGGTCGGATCGCTTGGTATGCTGGCCGGACTCTACACGAAAAACATGATCTGTGTTTATGATTCAGATTCGATATTAATAAAATACTACGTTGCCTTTTAGACCTCCCCTCTCATCACATTACCAAAAATAACTTAAATCAGGAAACATTATGATATAAATCTGCGTAATAATTGACGTTGCGATTGACCCGGCTTATGCCGATCCTTATATTGCGATTAGTTCTTTGATAATTTGGGGGCGACAGGTTTCGACGGGATGACTGAAGTCTGGCCTGCGCGTCGAGGTTTCCGGAACCTCGTTAAACAACTGGAAAAACCTTACAAGTGCCGACGATTATTCGTACGCACTGGCTGCCTAAGAAAGGTTAGCCCGTTCTACCCGGATCCGCTTATCGGTCCGGGATAGAGCGCCGATCAGATAAGCTGGCGCTGTAAACTGTCCTCGCTTGCGGCGCGAGAATTTAGAGGGCTGGAAAGTCGGAAAGCCCGGCGATTGGCGTTTTGACTTTTGAGATTTAATGATTCGCCTATGCGCGTAGACGGTTATTCGAATGCGTCTTCGGACGGGGGTTCGATTCCCCCCGCCTCCA
>CAZKYQ010000122.1:0-8280 GCA_964556975.1 uncultured Ignavibacteria bacterium | reverse complement strand
ACACTACGGCGTTTACTTTCACGGTAACGTTATCGCGGGTAATTATGTCCTGCGGGGGAACGTCCATTGGCACCGTACGAAGGCTTACCTTCACCATTTTATCTATAATGGGAATAAGCAGAATAAGTCCAGGGCCTTTCGCCCCCACCAGCCGTCCCAGTCTGAAAATTACTCCGCGCTCATATTCTCTTAACACTCTTATGGCGTTCGCAAGAATGAACAACACCAGAATTATAACTACAACAAAAGGAAACAAATTCCCTGGTACCATTATACCTCCCTTATTAAAAGATAGATTCTATTCGATTTTAGTTACTTTCAGCTCCATGCCGTCAACGTTTACGACACGTATTTTCGTTTTTTCTTCAATCTGAATTTCAGAGACCGCGTTCCAGAATTCGCCGTGAATGAAAACAGAACCTCCATCGGGGCCGATACCGGTTTTGGCGACGCCTATTTCCCCGACAAGTCCCGCCTCGCCTGTGGCGATTTTCCGCCGGTGAGTTCTGATTGAAAAATAGGCGGCAAGGAAAAAGAACAGTGAAAACACAATCACTGTGGGAATGATAACGGAAAGCGAAATTCCCCGATAAGGCCACTCGGTATCATTAACAAGCATCAAGGAACCTAAAAATAAGCTTATCACTCCTCCACCTCCAAGTATTCCATGACTCATAATTTTAATTTCGAGCAAAAATAAAGTCAAAGCCAGCAAAATAAACAGTACTCCGGCAAATGTGATAGGCAAAGCCTGAAACGAAAACAATGCCAGGATCAGCGCTATTCCGCCGATGACTCCGGGAAGAATGGCGCCGGGATTTGAGAACTCGAAATATAGTCCCAGCATTCCGATTGACATCAGGATATAGGCTATATTGGGATCGGAAATGACTTCCAATATCTTATTGGCATTTCCGACATCAAGGGAAACAATATCGGCGTCTTCGGTATCAAGAATCGCCTCGCCCGCTATAAGCTCAACCGTATCCTGATGGATTTGACCGAGTAGATCGTCGAGATTATCCGCGATATAATCTATTACATTCAAATCAAGGGCTTCAAATTCGGTTACCGATACGGAATTTCTAACGGCGTCCTCGGCCCATTCAACATTCCGGCCTCTCTTCTTTCCCAGAGTCTTTATTTTCGCTACAGCGTCGTTCGTGACCTTCCCCGACATTGTCGAGTCCATCTCCCCGCCCATTGCTACCGGATGCGCGGAGCCGATATTGGTCTGCGGAGCCATAGCCGCGATATGCGCGGCGTAGCTGATATATACCCCTGCTGACGCCGCTCTTGAGCCGTGCGGAGAAACGTAAACAACCACAGGCACATTCGCGGCAAGTATATCCTGAATGATATCCCAGGTCGATTCCATGTTTCCGCCGGGAGTATTAAGCTCTATTACAAAAGCCTCCGCCTTCATTTCCTCAGATTTTTCGATACCATTTTTTATTTCGCGAACCGTTATGGGGCCGATAGCGGAGTTGATTTTCATTACTGTAACGACAGGCGTTTCCGGGGTAAGATCCGTGGCATTATCCGCCATTAATGGCGAAAGCAATAAAAGTGATAATATCGATGTGAGCAAAAGTTTCATAATAACAATGTAGAAAGTAAAACCGATAAAAGTCAAGACATATCGAAACCGGAAATTTCGAATTAATTAGATTTTATTAAATGTTGTTTCTGCCGTAAACGAAATCGCCATCTACAATTGTGGCGAGGACATCAGCTTTGTAAATATCGCTCGGTTTCATTTTGACGATATCATCTGAGAGAACTATAAAATCAGCTTGTTTGCCGACCTTAATACTGCCGGTTATATTATCAAAACAGCAGGCGCGGGCGGAGCCAATCGTATATGCCTCGATTGCTTTTAAGACTGATATTTTCTCTTCGGGATACCATGCAGGCCTGCTCTCACCAACTCTCTTGCGAGTAACCGCCGCATGAATTCCAGCGATTGGATCGGCGTTTTCAATAGGAGCGTCGGAGCCAAAAGCCAGTTTCGCGCCTGAATTCAAAAGTGATTTAAACGGAAAGGCATACCGGGAACGCGCTCCCCAATATTGGTCGGCAACATCGCGGTCAGACGCAAGATGTATTGGCTGGACCGAGGCCGTTATTCCATATTTACCAAAACAACCAATCTCTTTTTTTCTTAAAACCTGAGCATGTTCAATTCTTGGCGTCAATCCAAACGCCGCGAATTGTTTCGCGTACTTGCCGAAAACTCCCAAGGAAATATAATTTGCCTTATCGCCTATGGCGTGAATGGCAACAGATATGCCCGCATTTACAGCCTTTGATACGAATTTATCAAATTGCTCCATAGTCAAAGTTTCCACGCCAAGGTTATCTTTTGAGCCCTTATATGGCCTGAACATGAAAGCAGTCTGAGAACCAAGAGCGCCATCAGAAAATAGCTTTAGGTATCCCGCGCGAAAATGTTTGCCGCCTTTACCCGTGGTAAACCCCAGACGAATAACCTCATCCAGTACATTCTCATAGATCATTTTACAAACGCGCAGTTTTAATCTACCGCTTTTTTCCAGCTCGCGCAGTTTTGATATCAATGTCGGCCAGGTATCAAAATCACCTACTCCGACAATACCGAGTTTCAATAAATATTTCTGCGCCAAAAGAATGGAATTGATTTTTTCGTCGTAGGAAAGAGAAGGGACTTTATCAATAACTATATCATAAGCCTTTTCTTTTATTATACCAGTAAGTTCGCCATTGATATCTTTTTCAAAAACGCCGCCTGGAGGATTGCCCGTATCTTTATTGATGCCGCAAGCTTCGAGCGCGACTGAATTGACCCAGCCAAGATGGCCGTCTTTGCTTCCCAGAATAGCCGGATTATCGCAAACCGCATCAAGGTGTTTCTTGTGGGGGAATTCCCCGCCCCATAAATTCTTGTTCCATCCTCTGCCCTTCAACCATTGCCCGGGTTTTAGTTTCATGACCGCTTTTTGGATTATTTTAAGAGCTTTATCAAGCGAATCAACACCGTCGAGATTTACTTGCTTTGAATGATTCCCTATCGACACCAGGTGCAAATGAGCATCCGTAAAGGCCGGCAGGACAAATTTCTTTTTTAAGTCGTATGTCCTATATCCTCTTTGCGACAACGGCTTGATTTGGGCGTTAGTCCCAATCTCTGCAATAATACCGTTTTCAATTGCTATAGCCTGTGCTCTTTTAGGCCTGGCGCCCGACAGGAAAAAATCACCGTTTAAAAATATCGATTTTCGTTTCATAAGTTGTGATTTCTAATTTTTCAATTTCCGGAAATCGCCGTCGCGAATGGTGACCCCGATATGATCCAGCCGTTCCAAAATCGGGATAATATATTTTCGGCTTGTTTTCAAATGAGATTTTATATCGGCGGCCTTAGCTTCGTTTTTAATTTTTAAAAATTCGGTAACTTTAACAATGATTCTTTTAAAGTCGCGATCTGTGAAAAGGATACCGCCCTTTAACTCGATAATTTCCTCTCTATCCCGGAGAAAATTCATCACTACTTCATATCGGGGGTCTTCCTCGATAAATTCCTTGCGTATCGGCGCTGTAAGCGGGCTGGCAGAAAGCCTGGCAATCAATTTGTTCTTTAAAGATTGCTGTTCGGGTTTTAATTCAGCATTGTATCCGGGAAGCCGGAGATATCCTTTCTCGCTTTCAGCCATATTATTCGAAATAAGAAAATCTATTACTTCCGGAAGTTTTTCGGGATCGAGCTTGAGCTTTTTGGCAAGCAGACCCGGCTCGATACCGTCCGACCAGGGGTGCGTCTCGTGGTTTTTTTCGATGATCTTTACAGCCGGGCCCGCGTACTTTTCAAGGAAATGTCCTGAAACAATATCATTTCCTGAAACAACTATTACACCGCTATCCTTTAATTTCTCTATCGCATTGTCAATTTCAGCTTGTGTGAAGGGCATATTGGTTTTCAAATGAGCTTTTGAAAATTTTACATTCCTGATTAATTCGGTTTCTATGATAGACTCAGGGGAAAGTTGTTCTCTTTTACGCAAAATATCCAACTGCTTCTCTTTGGTTTTGCGCCCAAAAATAACTTGTGTATCAAGAATTCTGCCGCCGCCAATTGTATCCTGAGGACTGATTCTGCGTAAGATGAATTTATCGTCGAGCTTGGCGGCCACAGGCGAGTTAAGATGGATTCGAGCGAATGACCTCTCCCCCGGTTTCAACATATCGGTTTCCAGCAGATAAACGCGGCCGTAGACATCTGAAGTACCCAGAAGAAACGACAGTTCAAATCCGCTTTTTAACGGGAATTTTGTATTATCAAGCAGGATTACTTGAACCGCAAGTTTATCGGATGGCACGACCGTGCCGGAGGCACATAAAGTATCGCCCCTGCCAATTTCCATTCTCTCTATGCCGGCGAGATTGACCGCGACCCTGCTTCCGGGCTCGGCTTTTTCTATTTTCTCTTTATGAGTTTGAAGATTTCTGATTCGACTTACCAAACCGGACGGCTGAACATCAACGCTTTGATCAAGCGACAGACAACCCTCAAGCAAAGTGCCGGTGACAACGGTGCCTATTCCCTGTATCGTAAACCGCCTGTCAACAAATAGGCGGGCGGCGCCCTTGTCAGGCCTTTGAATGCTTTCGGTCAGCATCGTATCAATTGTATTTAATATATCATCGATACCATCGCCGGTAATCCCCGAAACAGGAACAATCGGGCAGTTCTCAAGAAAACTCCCTTTCAAATGATCGCGGATATCGTCAGTTTGCAGTTCCAAAAAATCGCTCTCTACAAGGTCTTTTTTGGCTAGCGCTACTATGCCGGTTTTTATTTCAAGCATTTTAATTATGTTAAAATGTTCGTCGGTTTGCGGCATCCATCCGTCATCGGCGGCGATAACCAGTATGACCGCGTCGATTCCGCCTACGCCCGCGACCATGTTTCTAATGAAACGCTCATGGCCGGGAACATCGACAATGCCGATTGTTTTCCCGGATGGAAGGTCAACCCACGCAAAGCCAAGATCAATTGTCATTCCCCGCTTTTTCTCTTCGGGCAAACGGTCAGGATCAATGCCCGTCATTTTGCGAACAAGCGCGGACTTGCCATGATCGATATGTCCGGCGGTACCGACTACAAACATGATTTTATAGCTTCGATGATGATCTTGTCCTGATGAGGGAATATCGTTCTTAAATCCAACAAAATGCCCGACGCGATTGTTCTCGAAATTACAGGCGTAGAAAAATCGCGTAATTTCTTGGAAATCGGCGCGGGATTCCCTGTGATCTTTATGCCGAAACTATCGAAATCGTATTCGGGAAGCGACCCTCCCCCGAATGAGCTTTTGAGCTCAACGCCCGACAGTTTGGGATTATCGATTTTCCGCACAATTGATCTGGCTCGTTTCTTCAAAGTATCAACCGACAGAGAAGCCATTTCCCAGCACGGATTATGATACTTGCCTCTTAAAAGCCCAAGTAAAGTTTTTTCCATTAAACCAATTGTTAGCTTGTCCGGCCGGACTACTCTATAGAGCGGATCTTTCAACAATGACGATATATATTTCTTTTTCCCAACAATTAGCCCGGCTTGCGGCCCTCCCAATAGTTTGTCTCCTGAAAAACAGATTAGATCCGCTTTGGTCCTGACACAGCTTTTTATATCAGGCTCATCGGTGATAACATTGTGAGCAAATGGCGGCATGCCCGACCCAAGATCGTAACAAACCGGGACCTTTTTCAGCCTGGCAATTTCCACGATCCTAGAAAGCTCCGGCTCCTCCGTGAAGCCCTTTTGCACAAAGTTGCTTTTATGTACAACCAAAATCAAACCTGTATTTTTATTTATCGCTTTTCTGTAATCTGTGAGCGTCGTCTTATTTGTTGTGCCGATCTCTTTAAGTTTAGCTCCCGATCGTTCGATAATTTCCGGTATCCTGAATCCGCCGCCGATTTGTATAAGCTGTCCCCTTGAGATGATAACCTCTTTATCTCCCGCAAGATTGGCGACAATCATATATACCGAAGAAGCATTGTTATTAACCATCATGCCCGCGTCCGCTCCGGAAAACGAGGCCAGCATACGCCCTACCATCGAGCCTCTTTTGGAACGTTTATTTTCGCTTACATCAAACTCAAGATTGGAATAGCCGCAGACCGATTTTTTAAGCTCCTCAAAGCCATCGGGCGAAATCGGCGACCTGCCAAGATTCGTATGAAGAATAACGCCTGTCCCATTTATAACGGCGCTTAATATGTCTTTTTCATAATTTCGGAATAGCGATGTTGTTTCCGAAATAAAATCATCCTTTGAAGGAACATCGCCGCTTTTTTCGGCCCGCTTTTTTAAAAAAGAAGCCAAAGTTTTTAATTCGGCTGAAACAAAAGAAAACGACCATTGGTCAATCAAGGGCTTTAACCGATCATCCTCCAGAATAGACGATATACTTGGAAAACCTGAAAGTTTTAGTTTTTTTCTACTTTTATCAGCCATTCCTTCCTTTCGGTGATTTCTCCTATCAGGGTAAAATTAACATCTGATTCTTTCAATTCAGCTTCTAGCCCGTCCGCGTAAGTCCGCCCAATGGATATTAACAACCCTCCCGATGTTTGAGCGTCGGCAAGAAGCAGTTTCTCATAATTCTCAAAACCGTTCTGCCATATAATATTTGGTTCAACGCTCAGAAGATTCGATTTGCTGCCGCCGGGGAAAAGATCCTTTCGGGCAAGCTCCACGGCTCCCGGTAGAAAAATCACATTTGAAAAATCAATAGCCGCCGATTTTTCGGAACCTATTAACATTTCCGCCAAATGTCCCAGCAGTCCATAGCCCGTTATATCGGTTACCGCGCATCGACATTCGGACTCATTTTCAAACACGCTGGCAATAGCGTTTGCCGATTCCCTGTTCAATTCCTTCATTATTTTTATCGCGTTTTCAATAGTATCGATATCGGCCTTATCATTTTTCGCCGCGGTGGTAATGACTCCCGTACCCAATGGCTTGGTTAAATAGATTAAATCGCCGGCTTGAGCGCTGGAATTAGTCCAGATTCTTTTGGGATTAATCGAACCTGTAATCGAGAGCCCGTAAAACGGCTCAGGCGATTTTATGGTATGGCCGCCAACGATGGGCAAATTGGCTTCACCCGCTACTGCCAGTCCGCCATTGATAATTTCCCTTAAAATTCCGAGCGGCATGCTCTTCTCCGGAAATCCGACTATATTTAAGGCTGATGCCGGGACCGCTCCCATGGCATAAATATCGGACAGCGAATTTGCTACCGCGATAGCTCCAAACTCAAACGGATCATCAACAACCGGCGTGAAAAAATCAACCGTTGTAACCAGCGCAAGATTATCGGAGAGCCTGACAACTCCCGCGTCATCATAAAGCTCCGTTCCCACAAGAACTTCCGGGAAACCCTGCTTGTTTATTCCGCCCAGCACCTGGGCAAGTTCGGCTTTGCCGAATTTGGCAGCTCAACCGGCGCAGGCAACGAATTTCGTAAGTTTGAAGATCTCTTTCCTTTTATCCAAATTTCCTCCTTCAAGGACCTCTCAATATATGTAAACACTCATCAATAATTCAAGGAATTTAAGCGATGCTGTCTTTTCTATTTGTTTGCATTAATTTCGCGAAGATATTTATTTAAGGTTATGGGAAAAAAATTAACATTAAAAGACGGTTTTCGTCTGGCGCAATGCTGCCGTCCGGGAACCGCAGACAGCATAACAGGTTTTTTAAAACCGGAAAGCGGCCTGATAACCATTCATAAAATCGGTTGCGGCAACCTGAAATCGATTCAGCCGGAGAGATTGCTAATGCTCGAATGGGACGAAGCGCTCTCGAAAGAAACTAAGCCGGAGCAGTCGGAGAACCCTGTTTTCAGCAAGCTTGATGATGTTGATTTTAAAATACTGGCTCATCACGCTAAGATGGGAGTCGATTACGCGGCAGTGGTGGCCAAATCCATCAAGGTCGATAGGGCGACGGTATTTGAAAGACACAAAAAACTAAGGGATTTGAAGCTTCTGGCGCGCGTTCAACCGAAAATGATCCGCTACAGAAAGAATATTGTTGATAATAAATGGATAAAGCATAGAAACCACACATATTATGAGATTACGGAAAAGGGCTCTTGGATTCTGAGTTCGAATAAGGGATAAAACGGTAGCCTCACTCTTTGCTCCACCTGATTACATGCAGGCCGTCCTCAAGGCAGCAAATTAAAAATGAAGGTTTTATCGGCGGTAATAATCAAGCTTTCGCAG
>CAZKYQ010000121.1:0-8295 GCA_964556975.1 uncultured Ignavibacteria bacterium | reverse complement strand
ATTATTATAGATGTTGACAAAAGACTACCTGTTTTGTAGTATTTGCTGATTAGGATAGAAAACGATTTGGAGAGGTGAAAATGAGGAAAATTTTTATTGTAATTGGTCCGATGGTTCTAATGGCCTGTCTTTTTGGCTCGTCTAAGATGTTAAAATTAGATGAGACTGTTTGCACTGTTGATGCAAGAGTTATTTCGCTCGCGGATATTGATTCTGTTGTCAAGCTCATTGATGAAGGTACGCATGAAAAGCCAAACGCGGCTGAATTGAGGGGCGATGCCCTTGATAGTCTTATCTCGCAGAAACTGATTGATATCCGTATCGATTCTGCCTCTGTTGAACTTAAAAAAGACTGGGAGTTTTCTCGCAAGTTAGAACGCAGTATTGGCGAAACAGCCAAGAAAATACTATTTCAGGAGCAAATCAGCGCTAACGCGAAAGTCGACTCCTCAGAAATCGCTGAATATTATGAAAGCAACAAGGATAAATTTAATAACCCGGAGCAGGTATGGGCAAAACATATACTAATTCGGCGGCCCGCCCCTGACACGGCGGGTATAAAATCCGAGAAGGAGCGGCAAAAACGGATTGATGAATCCGATAAGTTCGCGGTCGATAGGGCCGACGATGTCTTAAAGATAGCTCTGGCGGGAAATAACTGGGATTCCCTGGCGGCAATATATTCTGAAGATAAAACAAATGCCTCAAAAGGCGGAGATCTCGGTTTCTTTATGCGGGGCCGGATGGTCCCGGAATTTGATTCGGTTGCCTTTTCTACGAAGCCCGGCGTAATTGCCGGACCGGTATCAACGAAATTCGGCTATCATATTATCAAGGTTATTGAATATAAGCCAACCAGCCAAAAGCCGCTCGAGGGCGATGTCGAATCGCAAATCAGCAGTACGCTTGCCAGAGAAAAAGAAAAGAAGCTGGCGACTACTTTTGTTGATTCTCTGAAAGAGTCCGGATCATACGAATACAATAACGACCTTATTAATTCAGATTCTGTTTTTTCGGATGACGCATGGGTAATGATTGTCAACGCCACCGATACGCTTTTTTATAATACTTATCAGGACGCGTTGCCGAGGTTCAGGAAGTGGAAAAAGGCCGATACCCTTACTGTCGAACTGAAAATGGAGATGCTTGGTTTTCTCAAAACAAACCTTCTTATTATGAATGCTTCCAAAGTGTTGGGATATTTAAATCATCCCGACGTAATTAAGGCCAAAGAAGATTATGTCAGGCGGGAGGCAAAGCTGCAGGTCCTCAATCTTATGCGCGATCTCGAATATGAGCCGGCAAGCGAGGAGATTGAGACATATTTTAATAAGAATATCGATGATTACCGCGTTGAGAGAAAACTATTAGTATATCATATTATCTTCCAGGATTCAACCTTCGCCGAAACGATCAGGGATTCCATATTGGTTGGTTCTGATTTCGTGGAGCTGGCAAAACGCTATTATCCGGGCGAACCTGAGATTAGAGAAGTCGCGTATAATTTGGATTACATCGGGCCAAAGGACATGGGCGATATCTTCTATCAGGCGGCAAATAAGCTTAAAGTCGGCGATATTAGCCATCCGGTTAAGACTGAATGGGGCTATCATCTTATAAAGCTTGTCAATAGAAAAGAAGACAAGACCCTTGCTCAGGTTAAACCCGGGATCAAACATAAGCTAAAAGAGGTCCGTGACGCAAATAAGAAATCCGGCATGATAGAAGAATGGAAATTATTAGCTGAAATTATAGTCAATGAGAAACTTTTAAATAAATACGACCCGTTAGCCGGCAGGTAATTTAGGTTGAAAAAACGCCCGAAAGAAAGGGCACCCGACAAAGTCATATTGCCTCTTGATGGAAGACCGGACGGCCTGCCTGCAGAGTCCGTGTTTTCCGATGAGACCCATGATGATATCGCTATGATCGGGGAAGTATTTCGAAAACTCACGCATTTAGGAGCGATCTCAATCCCGCTGGGATTCTATTATTTTGGTAATATAATTTTATATTTTCTCGCCGGAACGCTCTTGGCCTCAATAATAGCTGATCTTATCCGGCTATTTGGAGGAGCCAAAAGCAAATTGCTTATTTCGAGATATTTGGGAATTATGATCCGCCCCCATGAAAGCAAGAATTTTACGGGAGCGACATATATTTTGGCAAGCTCGTTGATTACCATACTCCTTTTTGATAAGCCGATTGCTGTCATGGCTATCGCTTTTATAGTAGTAGGCGATACGGCGGGGGCGATTATTGGCAGAATATGGGGAAAAGTCAAATTTCGCGGGAAATCGCTTGAAGGATCGATCAGCTTTTTTTTCGCCTGCACCATTGTTATTATCATTGTACCCGGAATTCCTTTTTGGATAAAGATTTCGGGAGCATTGGCCGCGACAATTACCGAGGCTTTCGCGATCTGGGCAGATGATAATTTGATCGTACCGATTGTGTCCGGCGCTATTATGCAACTCATGGTTAGCCAATCGGTTATCTTGGAGTATTTTTCTTGACTTCAATAGCCGCCATGTTTATATTGGTCAAAAATCTAACGCCTGTTAGGAGGGAATTATGGTAAAAGGTAAGGTGAAGTGGTTTAATGACCTTAAAGGTTATGGATTTATCACTCTGCAAGACGATCATAATGACGTTTATGTTCACCATACCGAAATTATAGCTAACGGTTATAAGACTTTAAAAGAAGGCGAAGAAGTTGAGTTTGAGGTGCTAAAATCCTCCGAAGGACTTAGAGCTTCAAAAGTAGTTTTAGTAAAATAATTATCCTTGACCGACCGGTCGGGATATTTTTATGAAAACAATCGATCTTAGATCAGATACGGTTACAACTCCATCTCCCGCGATGCGCAAGGCTATGGCCGAAGCCGCTGTGGGTGATGACGTTTTTTGCGGTGATCCTACCGTAAAAAAACTTGAGCAAAAAACCGCCGAATTACTGGGCCAAGAGGCCGCTTTGTTTGTGCCGTCAGGTACAATGGCCAACCAGATTTCTCTTCGAATGCTCACTTCGCCGGGAGACGAGGTTTTATGCGAGACCGGAACGCATATTGTAAACTACGAGGTCGCGGCGGCGGCGGCCCTCTCAGGGATACAGCTTTCGCCGATAGGCGCGCCGGATGGCATACTCACTGTTGAACTGCTTGAATCTCACATCAGACCCGAAAATATCCATCATCCCAACACTTCTGTTATAGCGATTGAAAATACGCATAATCGAGCGGGCGGGAAAGTTTACCCTATGGAGTTGCTTCCTCGAATAAAAGACCTTGCGGTTCAGCATAATTTGAAATACTACCTTGACGGCGCAAGAATCTGGAATGCCGCCGCGTATCATAATGTCAGGCCGCTGGACATAGCGAAACATTTCGACGCCGTCTCTGTCTGTTTTTCCAAAGGTCTCGGGGCTCCCGTAGGGTCTGCCGTAGCATCCTCCAAAGATATGATTGCCAAAGCCCGAAGAATCCGGAAAATGTTCGGCGGAGGCATGAGACAGGTCGGGATAATTGCCGCGGGGGCGTTATTCGCGCTGGAAAATAATCTTGATAGGATAAAAGAAGACCACCGGCGCGCGAAAATGTTAGCGTCGCTGCTCTCTGAATGCGGCTTATTTGAAATAACCTCGGAGGATATTCAGACAAATATAGTGGTATTAAACCTCCCTCTCTCAATAAAGGTGGACAAATATATCGAAAAGCTTGCCGATAATGGTTTGCTGATAGTTCCATTCGGGGCCGCAAGCGTTCGCGCTGTGGCGCATCTCAATGTAGATGACGAGGATATTTCATCAGCCGCGGAAATTCTAATTAAAACAGCGAAGTCTTGCTAATTGCTTATTAACCATGCTCAAAAAACCCTATTAATCGCCGATACTCCTTAAATGAAGGAGTAATTTTTATGAAGCGAAATTGGATTTCAAAATTTGGCCCTAATCTGACTTTATTAATTTCTTTTTTATTCTGGGCCTTTTCCATGTTTTTGGTATTTGAGGACAACTATGCTACTAATCCCGCAGCTGATTTATCAGATATACCCCTGGACCAATTCAATAGCGATGAGTTTCAAAACTGGATGGATGTTAGGCTTGGCGGGGATAAAATCGGCTATGTGATGCAATCCTTTGGCAACACGCCGCTGGGATACATTCTAAAAGATTATTCTCTCATCAAAATTCCTATGGGAGGAACGGTTCGCGAAGTATATCTGGATTCTTATGCTGTATTGAACGCCGATTATTCGCTAAAGACATTTACTTTTGGCCTGGTTTCCGGAAACTTTACGACTGATCTGTACGGAGAGGTCAGAAATGGTAATTTGCTGGTGAAACTCCGCTCACAAAACAACGAAACTGCCGTTTCCTTTGACGCGAACAATGGTATTTTTCTGCCCTCGGTCGTGCCTTTAATGGCCAAAGCAAAAGGATTTCCTCGCGGCAGGTTTACTCTTCCGACATTCGACCCGTTTTCGCTGATAACTAATGATCTGGAAGTCGTAATTGATTCTCTTGAGAAAATCGAAACCGGATTTGGATATATAAAAGCTTATAAACTGTCTTTGATCTTTTCGGGCGTTTCAAGCAGCATGTGGATTAGCGAAAAAGGCCAGGTCGTCAAAGAAGAGGAAACCGGCGGCATGGAGATGGCGGCTGTTACAAAAGAAACAGCTCTAAATATGCCCAATGTAGATTTCGCCCAAAAAGACATTCTTAATGATCTTGCCGTACCCTGCAGCGGAGTAATTTCCGATCCAAGGAATATCGATTATCTAAAAGTAGTCATTAACGGAATTGAACCGGAACTATTCGACCTCGAAGATGATTTTCAAACCATTATTTCGACCGACCCATTGGTCTTGGAGATCCATCCCGGCAGGATCGACTCGTCTGAACTGAAAGACCGCGTGCCGTATTTGCAGTCGAAGACATTTGTTCAATCGGATGATCCGAGAATAATGAAAGCAGCTTCGGAGATAACGTCAAATTCGCTCACAAATGAAATCATTGCCAATGATATCGGCAAATGGGTGTTTGAAAATGTTGAAAAAGACTACACGGTTTCGATGCCGTCCGCGATAGACGTTCTTGAAATTAAAAAAGGCGATTGCAACGAGCATACTTCGTTATATACCGCCCTGGCTCGAGCCTCGGGCTTGCCGGCCAAAATATGCATAGGGATCGTATATAAAGACGGACGGTTTTATTATCATGCCTGGCCCGCGGTGTATCTTGGAGGCTGGCGCCCGCTGGATCCGACGTTCGGGCAAGACGTGGCCGATGCCGCGCATATAAAATTCCTTGATGGCGGATTCGAGCGGCAGGCGGATTTATTGCGAATGGTTGGCAGAGTATCGATCACTATTCTTGAAACTTCAGAAAGCATGAAAGAACAGCTATGATTGAAATATCAAATGTATCAAAATATTTCGGAAAAAAAGCCGCCGTATCCGATCTTACGTTAAACATTAAATCGGGTGAATTTTTCGGCTTCCTGGGACAGAACGGCGCCGGCAAAACAACAACCGTAAAAATGATGAGCGGACTTTTACGCCCGGACAAAGGCACAGTTAAGATTTGCGGTATTGATATCCAAAAAAATCCGGAAGACGCGAAAATGAGGACGGGCTATATACCGGACTCTCCGTATCTATATGAAAAACTAACGGCGCGGGAATATCTCGGATTTATAGGCGGACTGTATAAGCTATCACAGAAAACTATTAAATCCCAAACCGAATGGCTGTTTGAGCTTTTCGGGATGGAAAGCTGGGTTGATAACAGATGCGAGGAATATTCCCACGGTATGCGCCAAAAACTTATCTTTTGTTCAGCATTCCTTCATGACCCGGATGTTTTAATCATCGACGAACCGATGGTGGGACTGGACCCGCAATCAGGAAGATTAATAAAAGACCTTTTAAAACTTCTTTCTCAAAAAGGAACGACTATTTTTGTTTCCACGCACACTTTAAATTTGGCGGAGGAATTATGCGACAGAATAGGAATTGTTTATAACGGCAAACTTATAGCTTGCGGAACGCTTGATGAACTAAGGTCCAAGGCAGAAGTTGAAGGCGATAATCTGGAAAGCCTGTTTTTAAAATTAACCGGAGGGCCGAGAACGGCAAACCTGCCAAACGGCATTACTGTTGAATAACATAGCCCATATACTTCATTATAAATCGATTTCCGCGCGATCTTTTTTAAAAAATGTCGACGGTGAACTGCTTATGAGAATTATAGTCGGCCTTTTCGTAGTATGCTGTTTTTTCGGAGGAAGTTTTTTCTTTTTTTACCGGGTTTTTGATTACCTTGGCGGTTTGCAGGATATCGGACTGCTTTTAACAAATAAAATTATCTCTCTTGGTTTTCTGGCAATATTTATTATGCTGATAATATCAAACATTGTAACATCGATTTCAACTTTGTACAGGTCGCGGGAAACGGCATATCTTCTTTCTACTCCGGTCGGCCATAAGAGCGTTTTTACGGTTAAATTTATTGATAATATTTTCTTTTCGACTTGGGCGGTGCTTCTTTTGGGGATGCCGCTGATATTTGCATACGGAGTAGTTAGAGAGTTTCAGGTATGGCATTATTTGTACACTATTTTTTTCGCGCTGCTGCCCTTTGTGATTATACCGGCCTGTATCGGCGTCGCGTTTTCAATGGTATTGTTCCTGATGTCAAAATATCTAAGCCCCAGACTGTTAATTGTATCAGCCGGATCGTTAATGATTCTCGCGGTCGTGATATATTTTAAATTCGGCCAACCGTCGTCTCTCTCATTCAATGTGGTTTCCGACTGGCGCGTTCTGAACCGGTATTTGGGTTCTATGGGCGCGACATCTTTCGCTTTTTTACCTAGTTACTGGATGTCTGAGATCCTTAGGACTATCTCAACAGGCGAAGGAAAGCCATTGCTTACATATATTCTGGCTTTGATATCTACAATGCTCATGTTTTTACATTTTGTTTTCATATTTGCCGAGAAATCATATTACGACGGCTGGCTTGGGTCTGTTGAATATGGCGGAAAGCGGCAAAATAGAAAGTCATCGTCTACCCGGCAGGTCGGCTTTTTCAAAATGCCAAAATGGCTTCCCTCGGATTTCAAAGCGGTATTGCTTAAAGATATGAGAATATTTGTCAGGGAGCCGGCGCAATGGGCGCAGTTTACCGTTCTGCTTGTTCTGCTGGCGATTTATTTGGTTAACCTGAAATATTTCCCGACTGACGTTAAGGATTCTTTTTGGAAGACCCTGATTGGGTTTGGAAACTTTGCTTTTACAGGATTTATACTTGCGACATTATCAATCCGGTTTGTTTTCCCCAATATCAGCCTTGAGGGAAAATCGTTCTGGGCGATAATTTCATCTCCTATGCCCGTTAGGCGCCTTTTCTGGGTAAAATTCTGGACCGCTTTTATAATTTTTCTGATGATCTCCGAAGCGCTCGCTCTCGTTTCAAATATTTTGCTTGGTTTGCAAGGGCTATTAATGGTCCTGACATTTATGTCGGTGCTTGTTATGTCAGCATCTCTAACCAGCCTCGCGGTTGGAATGGGAGCTGTTTTCCCCCGTTTTGAGGAAAGCAATCCCGGCAAGATAGCATCGTCGATGGGCGGCATGGTGGCTACCATAATAGGGCTAATATATGTCGGATTAATGGTAAGTATCGCCGCGTTGCCGGCGCATAAGTATTCAGTTTATAAAATGGACCCTATATTGCCGTTTCCAACTTTTGAAATAGCCTTGGCTGCCGGGTTGATGCTCATTTTAAATTTGACAACGATTATAATTCCTCTTAGATTAGGGCTTCAGGCAATGAAGAAGCGCGACTATTAGATGATTGTTCTGGAGGAGATTAATGAAAATATTGGTTACCGGCGGAGCAGGCTTTATCGGCTCGAATATTTCTGAAGCGTTGATAAAAAAAGGCCATGATGTAACAATAATTGATGATCTGTCCATGGGGCGGATTGAGAATGTTCCGCAAAAGGCTGAATTCCACAAAATGGATATATCATCGCCGGTAGTTGATAAGATTTTCGAACGAGGTCAATTTGACCAGATTTTTCATCTGGCCGCTCAAATGGACGTAAGAAAATCGGTCGCCAATCCGATTTTCGACGCGGAAATTAATATTCTTGGCGGAATTAATCTGCTCAGAGCGTGTGTGAAACATAACGTCAAGAAAATAATTTTCTCATCCACGGGCGGGGCTATTTACGGCGAGCAGGATTACTTCCCCGCCGATGAAAAACATCCTTTAAATCCGGC
>CAZKYQ010000120.1:0-8407 GCA_964556975.1 uncultured Ignavibacteria bacterium | reverse complement strand
TTTTTCGGATAATATTACTCGATTGGCAAATCTTCTGGAAACAAGAAAATCTATTTGAGCCAATATTTCATCTTCGGACAATTTCCCATTATAAAAATTCCCGGCATCGCAGATTGGGCAGCCAACCGGACAGCCAAACAGTGTCGATATGATAAGCACCCATTTTTTATTTCTTGGATAGGGCGGTTGTACCGATTCCACGAATTCAAATGTTTTGCCCGAACCGGTTTCGCCTATATAGACTGTCGCGAGATCGCTCTTTTCCGTCCGCGATATAATTTTCATACTGTTTCCTTAAGCCTCGCGTAAATTTTCATTGCCGCTTTGGTCCCGTCGCCAACGGCAATAGCTGTTTGACGGAACAAACCGTTTTGAACATCGCCCGCAAAATAAAGCAGCCCCATATCCTCAAGCTTCGCCGTTTTGTTTTTTAAATCCTCCGAAAGAAAATCAAGGCTTGGCTCCCGGCCAATTGCGAAAATCAGAAAATCCGCTTTGATATCGTAAGTCCCATTATGGTTCTTACAGTTTACAGCCAACTCATTTTCATACCGGCTTATGGCTTTAATAAAAGTATTTCCCTTATAAGAAATATTACCGGACTTATCCGCTCTTGCCTTCAATAACTTCAGACAGCAAGTATCCTCTCCCCTGTTTATTATCTTAACCTTGTTGCTTGAATGAAAACCAAGCGCGTAATCAAAGGCGGCATCGCCGCCGCCTACAATGACGACCTTCTTGTTTTTGATATCTCTGAAGCCGTCAATCTCATAATCGATCTTATCGCTTATGTCTGCCGATATTTGCAACTCTGTTGATTTATTGGGCTTTGTACCAGACGCGACAATTAGATATTCCGATTTCAAAAATTCATCGCCCAAAATGATTTCAAAATAATTATCGTGGTATTCAACGAAATCAACTTTGTTTGCTATGATATTCAACGAATGTATCCCGGCTTGCGCCTCAAGCAAACTAACGAGCTTTTTCCCTGTGATACCATCGGGAAAACCGGGATAGTTTTCGACAAGATTAGCGTTATTAAGCAATCCGCCGATTTTGCGTTTTTCAAATATGACCGGATCAATTCCGTAGCGTTTGAGTTGTATGCCGGCGGCGATACCGGCCGGGCCCGCCCCTATTATTATGACTTTTTCTATTTTCATTTCAACTGTCGAAAGTGCCTATAATATCATTTACAAGTACGGGCGTCGCGAAGCCGTGCGAGAGATTCAGAAGCGCCGCCCTATGAAAATCCTCGTTATACGAGGCGGTGCCATCAACGCAAAAGAACACATCAAATCCTCGCATAAACGCCGACCGCGCCGTTGTCTCACAGCAGAGATGGGTCATCACGCCCGTAACAACCAGGCGTTTTACATCGTTCTCGTTCAAAATACTTTCCAAATCCGTGTTGTAAAAAGCGTCATACTGCGATTTTTCAATCACGATTCCTTTTGAACCGTCCATATCATCGTTTAATTCACTTTGGGGGTTGTCGCGGCTTAAAATATCTTTCCACCAGCGCGCCATTGGGCCAGACTTACCGGGATCGTCTATATGCCTGGTAAATAATACAGGCAAATTATTTCCGGAAAAGATATCAACCAAGCTTTGGATGCGCTCAATAATAGCCGCCGCACTGGGAATGAAGGCATGCGATGATTTGTCAAGGAAATATTTTTGCATGTCTATAACAATCAAGGCCGCGTTATTTGGATCAAATTGCCTATGCCGTTTGGCAAATTGCTTTTTTAGGTTCGCAAGCATGCGAGTGGAAAGACCATCAATAGTATTCGAAGTAAAATATGGTTCACGCATAAAATAGGTATTATTGTTTTTCAAACGTTATAACTATGCGCCCTTCAGCGGAAATAGGCCAGCTTTGCTCCTCAATATCATGAGCGTTCTTAACTGTAACCGTCCCTGAAAAACTCTGCTCTATATCGGATTTAATAGGCAGGCCAGAGGCTTCATCCATCTTGATTAGCCCCTTTTGCTCGCCGTCAATTGCATAATAAAGCGTGAAAAGCCCCATGTCGATTCCTTCGGAACCGGGATCGGATTTTAGCTTCGATACAATATTGATTTCCGAAACAGCGTTTTCCCTTGAGGCCAGCGTGAGATCAGATTCGATAGCCATAGGGAAACCGGACTCAATGGAAATATCATTATGCCAAACCTCGCCGATATCAATCGGCTTATCCGCGTAAAAGGCAGTCATTTGTTCAAAGGATTGCCGCAATGCTTCCTCGCCGAATTGATTTCTCAGGTTTGCCATGACTTCGGTTTTTTGAGGCGTATCCGGAATATTCAATTCTTTTACAATTTTATCTAACATTTCCTCAAAACCGTCAACGCTCAGGACTTTTCCATTTGCCGACAATTTCAAGTTCAATTCCGATCCAATTAGGGCCTTAAAACCTGCCGTAGATTGGTCCAGATAATCTGGAGGATTATCGGAATCGAATTCGACCGATTGAAATCCGAGCTTTTGGCTGCTTTTTATCCGCGCATATTTTGCCATAATCTCAAAATTGCCGTCGTTATCTTTGGAAAGTATGTTATAATCCCAAACAACCAGATTACTTTGTTCCATAACCTGCTTTTCGCCTTCGATAGTTTGAGTTACTCGCTGGCTCATATCCATAACACAAACATAATTATCGCCGGGCGTAAGGTTCAGTTTGAAATCCAATGGCTTTTCAGCCGTAGCTCCGGCGAACAACAACATTACCGCTCCGGCTATTTTGAGTATTAAAAATCTTTTTAGCATCCTGGGTTCCTTAATTAATTTTATTTTCATACGGCAGTTAATATCGCATTTTATACGCGCGGTATCAATACTATTATCCCAAAAGTATTTTTGTTCACCACAAAACTTGCTTCAATCGTGGCATATCATCACGATAAAAATCGAAAATCGTGTGCAAACGACACGATGGCTCGCCCCAACGTTTGCGCAACCCATTGAAATACAAGGTATTATGGTATTGGCCTGTTGGCATGTCTATTGCTTTTAGTCAAAGCGCAAATGAAAAAAAGGAGCAAAAATGAACAAAACTAAAGAGGTCAGTCTTGGACTTATATGGGGAGCTTTGGCCGCCCTTTTATTGACGCTGTTTATTTTCGCCAAAGGTATGTCGGCAGATTTTGGAGATGGAGATGGAGACGGCGAGATTGGAATTTCAATATCCGCGGATTCCGTTGAGGTGGAGATAGATAAGGACGGAAATATTAAAACTGTCAAAATAGGCAAAGACAGTTTTGAAAAAACATCGTCGGGAATAAGGGTCGAAAATGAGCTTATTATCGAAGACGGTCGAATTTATATTGATGGCATTGAAATTACAGAGGAAGAGCTGAACAAGCTTGCGGTCGATAGAGAAGAATCCGGGTCTTCCGTGCGCTGGCAAGCGGGCAAGCACAAAGGGGAATACATAAAAAAGAAGCGACTGGCCACAATCTATACTGACACCGACGCCGATATTGTGAAATTTTCAGATATCGTAATCAGGGAAGATGAGCGGGTGCTTGGAGATGTCGTTTCTATTGGAGGCGATATCACTGTGCTCGGGGAGGTGGAGGGCGATGTCGTAGCGGTATTTGGGGATATTTACCTCGAAGGCTGCTATATCCACGGCGATGCGGTAGCGCCTTTCGGAAATGTTATCAGTGAAGATGGCGCGATTGTCGATGGCGACAAGGTTACAACCAAAATCAGCGGGGATCATACAGCAGGCTTTGGACTTGATATGCGTTATAACAGGGTGGAAGGATTGGGATTATTCGCCACTTCAGAATACAGCGACAAAGAAAACAAGCACCCGAAGGTCGATCTAATGGGCGGCTACGCCTTTACTTTAAAAAGATGGGAATATGATCTCAAGGTCAGCCACAGGTTATTTGATGAATGGAGCCCTTATATCGAAGTCGGGATGTTCCAGATTGCCGAGACATCGGACCGCTGGCTATTAACCGGATCCGAAAACTCATTCGCGGCCGCTATTTTAAAAGAGGATTTTTATGATTTCTACTGGAAGAGGGGGTTTAATAGCGAGATTGGTCTGGCATATAATGACAAATATAAAATCGGTATTGGCTATACGGCGGCAAAAATCGAAAATCTCGAAAGAACAGCAAGCAAAGCCCTCTTTGGCGGCAAAAAGAAATTCAGGGAAAACTGGTCGACTGTCTTAGACGATTCTATTGCCATTTCAGGCATTGAGGGAAATTTGAGAGAACTTGAAATCAGCGCCGGTTACGATACGCGCGATTTCGAAGATGAACCCAGTTCGGGAATTTTCGCTAATATGTCTTTACGTCGTGCCTTAAATTCCGATTCGGCGGATTTCGAATATGAAACAGCCGACGCGGAACTAAAATATTACCTGTCGGTATCAACTGATCAAACCCTGGCCTTCAGGTTTCGGGGCGGATATTCCGATGACGATCTTCCTCTTTTCAGACGATACTTTCTCGGCGGAATAGGCTCTCTGCGGGGCTATGACTACAAAGAATTCCAGGGCAACCGTTACGCGTTATTTAACGCTGATTATATCTGGCGCTTTTTCGATAGCTCTTTCGGGGCGGGGATATTCTTCGATGCGGGAAAGGCCGCGTTTTCCGGGACAGATTTTAAGGACGAGAACGTCAAAACAGACATAGGAATATCATTTCTTCTGGGAGACGATATAAGAATAAACCTCGCGCAAAGGCTTGATGATATGGATAAAGATCCGGTATTATCCCTAAGAGGACGGATACTTTTTTAAATCTTATATTTTGAGGGCTGTAGAAATTGACGTAACTTGACCTGCAAGGAAAATATTATTATCGGTTTTATCCTGGAAAATAGTATTATATGAACGTGATGCGAATATCGCCCAGAGGAAAAATGTTTCTTTATATTATTCTTATTCTATTTCAATTTTCAGCGGCCTTCGCCATAAATATCGAATTCTCATCCCTTAAATATGAAAATGAAAACATCACGATAAAGCTTGCCGCCCGCGATTCTCTCCCCGCGGATATAATCGAATATATAAAAAAAGGCGTCCCCATTACATTTGATTATAAAATTGAACTCTGGAAATCGAGAGCGGGATGGATGGATAAGCTCATGGAAAACAGAAGCGTTATGTACAGGCTTCGATATGATGCATGGGGAAAACAGTATACGATTATCAGAGAGGAACCGGAGTTGATTGTCGAAAACACTCTCAAAAGAGATCGCGAGGCGCTTGATATGATGCGCTCATCGGGGCGGCTTACAATTCCCATAAATAAAACAGATGGCCAATTTTATTTAGTAGGGAAGCTGACCATAAAGACCATGAGCTTTTCTAATTTTATGGAAGTGGAATCGTGGCTTAAAGGAGAAATATCCGGCGCGAAAAAACCTGATTTAAAATCCGCTCCCGACAAACTTGGAGAATTCTTATTTAATACTGCTTTGAAAATTTCCGGGTTGAAAAATATATCCGAAGAAACCCGAACTCCGATTTTCAAAATAATCGGCGGGGAAATGATCTTCCAAACGCCCCAAAACAAATAATTCAATAATTTTCCAGTAATTTTTATAGCGCGCGTAAACTATATTGAACAAAATGGATAGCAGCTTAATTCAGATACAATTCGACATTGTTTGGTTTATTTCAGGCATCTCGTTGTCGGTTATAATGGCTTTTATTTCATACAGACTCCGCGCCCTGAGCATTTCAGGGGCGGCGGGTATGATAATTGTAGGTTCGATTGTTTTCGGACTCGGCGGCGTTGTTTTCGCCATACCGCTAATACTGTTTTTCGTATCATCGAGTTTGCTGTCAAAAATAAAAACATCGGATAAAGAAAAATCGATGGAGATGTTCGATAAGTCCGGTCCCAGAGATATTTACCAGGTTTTAGCCAATGGAGGAGTAGGGGCTTTAGCCGTATTGATGTTTTTTGTCACGAATAATACAATCTGGTTTTTCATCTATCTATCGTCCATTTGCGAGGCCGCAGCCGACACCTGGGCAACCGAGCTAGGAACAATTTCAAGGAAAAAACCAATATCAATAATATCATTTAGAAAAATCGAAGCTGGCAGTTCGGGAGGCGTTTCATTATTGGGAACCGCTTCGGCAGCGGGCGGCTCGCTGATGATCGCAGGATTTTCTTATCTGTTTTCGTTATCTGGCACAAGCTCGCAGAGTCCGCGATTTGAATCTTTCATTGCTGTTTTTATCTTCGGCTTTATTGGCGCGCTAATCGATTCTCTCATTGGAGCGACGATTCAAAGCCAGTTCCAATGCGATATCTGTTATAAAACCACCGAGCAACAATGGCACTGCGGTAAACGGTCGATGCTGATAAGAGGGTTTCGAGCGGTAAATAATGATGTAGTGAATTTCCTTAGCACAACTTCCGCAGCCGTTTTAATGGGGCTCTATTTTTATTTTACAGCCTATTAAGCCATTAAACATGTCCATTTTCGGCGATTAGGAGAATCAATACGGTTTGGAGCTTAAAAAAACCTCCGGTTGATTGCCGGAGGTTTTAATTTAGGAGAGCAAAAAAGCGAGTTTCATAATCTATTACTCGCCAGAATCGGTTTTGATCCCTGATGCCCCCATTTTTTTCATAATTCTAAATCGCCTTAAATTGATTTGGCCTGATTTATTGAGGCAAGATTGGGCGAAACGGTGATTTTGCTAAATCCAATCAATTTGGCTTGACAATGGGTTTGGGACAAATATATTGGGTGTTGCGATTCGGGCTTTTTGCCTTGAATTGAAAATAGAATACGTCGCGGGGTGGAGCAGTCTGGTAGCTCGTCGGGCTCATAACCCGAAGGTCACAGGTTCAAATCCTGTCCCCGCTACCAATTTAAACCCCTGAAGCCCAACAGCTTCGGGGGTTTCGCTTTAAAGCGGAACAATCGCATTATTGCCATTTTCTAACAGTTTTCTAACAGATTTTCCAAAAACAGTATTGTCTAACCTGCAACCATACTCATCATTATTGCTCGGCATCAAATGACCATAGCGATCAAGCGTTACCTTTGCGGAGCTGTGCCCCATTTGCATTTGAATGAATTTGATGTTCTCCCCTTGGCCAATTAGCATGGCACAATAAGAATGGCGGAGATCATGAAATCGTATTCTTTTTACGCCGGCGCGTTTGAGTGCCGGCAAGAACTCTCTTCTAACAAGAGTGTCGGGATCATAATAATTTCCATTCTTATTGCGGAATATTGGAGCTGAGTTATCTTTTTCCGATCTTTCGTAGAACTGTCTTAACACATAATAAAGTACCGGCGATATGATAATTCGTCGTCTTGAATGCACCGTTTTGGGCGATATTACCTGCCCACGGAATAATGATTTATTTACTGAAATCTGCCGTGAGTCCCAATCAACATCACTCCACTTTAACGCTATTATCTCCCCCCTTCTCATTCCCGTTAGAACAGCCGTCAGAAAAAATACAAAATAATCAGGCTTAACGGCTTTCAGAAAAAGCCGTATTTCCGTGGGCGTCAGAAATTGCATCTCTTTATATTCAAGGCGAGGTCTTTTTATAAATACCGTTACATCGCGCCGGACATAGCCCCAATGACAAGCATCCTTAAACATCTTTTTTAAAGGAATAATGATATTTAATACATATTTGGGAGATAAGCCATCCTTGGATATTTTTTTTGAAACCAGTTCCTGAATTTGTTCGGTGGTTATTTTATGAAGGAAGGTATCACCAAGATCGGGATTAAGATGTAGTCGAACGATTGTCTCATAGCTGATATATGTCGACGTTTTAACATTTACTAATGCGTAATCGTTCAGCCATTTTTGAGCGAAATCTTTAAACAAAATCTGTTTAACCTCTAAGAATCCGCCCTGATTTATTTCGTCAATTCGTTTCGCCAGCAGCTTTTCTGCCGCCCTTTTTGATCGTCCCGCCTTTTCCCATTTTTGCTTACCATTATCCAAACGATACACAGCATAATACGATCCCGATTTTTGAATAACACTTCCTCTTGCCATAGCCATCACCCCCTTTCACAGGTTGATTCAATTCTTTGTTTTGAGACCGGCAGATTATAAATTTCTGCCGGCCCCGTTAATGGCCTTACTCTTAAGGTATTCAGTAATTTCCGAATTTGAAAATCTGACATAATTCCCAACTTTATAAAACGGAATTTTATCAGGGCCACCCTTCCTTGTGCGATCATAAACCCATGATTTGGGTACCCTAAGTTTCGACGCCAGCTCTTCAACTGTCAATAAGTCTGTCATAAAGCTCTCCTTTACAGTTTTCTTTTACCATAAAATTCATTAATACTTTTCTTAGCTTCCTCAATTAATTTTCACCTCCCGGCCGCCATGGAGAAAAACGACCAGGAGGTTTTTAGAACGCTAGTTAG
>CAZKYQ010000119.1:0-8460 GCA_964556975.1 uncultured Ignavibacteria bacterium | reverse complement strand
CTCTTATAGATAAAGAATTAATTGATATTGATGAATCAAATGATTATAGCTTATCATGGCTCCCAATAATTGACAATATGTGCTAAGAGAATTCTTTTGGTAGAAAATGAAAGGATTTCGGTCAAGCAGTTCCGTATATGCCAAAATACTGTTACCCATGTCCCAGAACACCTGTTACTTTTGTCATCGTATGTACAATATTACCTGGACTGAAGCAGGAAGTTGTATGACCTATAATTTCTTGTGACCATTTTGTGACCACTTGAGATTAAAAAGCATCAAAAAATATCAAAAACAATCAAAATAGATCAAAAACCTAAACTAATGTGATTCAAGGAGATGCCTTGCATTCCATTGCTACGTAACTGCTTGCAAAAATATCGTCAGGAGATTCCCCCCGCCTCCAGTAATGTATCTTGTTAAGGCACAAGTGCTTATACCCCGGACGGGGGTTCCGTCCCCCTAACCTAGGCCATTTTCCGGCCTTTATCCCTCAATAACTTAGAATATCTTAAAACCGAAACCGTCACAATTTCGTCACACTATTTTGGACGAGAGTACGTATCCCCCGTCTCACCCCACGTAAAATATAAGTCAATATCAAATGAAAATTTAATCGTGGTTCGATTATAAACCCATATGTCTGACTATTTTACCTTCAATCATATAGATAACATCTTCAGCTATATTTGTCGCCTGGTCTCCTATCCTCTCGAGAACTTTGGAGATTGTGAGCATCATTAAATACGGTGTCGGATCATCAGGATTATTATTTATCTCTGCTTTGATCTTGTCGTACATAATTCTATTCAGCTCATCAACTTCGTTATCGAGATTGCAAACCATTTGAGCTGTTTTAGCGTCGAGGTTGACAAGAGAATCGAGGCTCAGTCTGAGCATATTCTGGGATTTATCAAGCATTTGCTGTAATTCCGACGGGAATTTGATTTTCTCTCTTTTAGTTAGATTTTCAGCTCGTTCGGAAATACTAACCGCGAGATCCCCTACACGCTCCAGATCATTATTAATTTTTAAAACGGCTACGATGAATCGTAAATCTATCGCCACCGGTTGATACAACGCGAGTATTTTAAGGCAATCCTCTTCTATCTCTACCTCTAATTTATCGATTTCAGTATCGCCATTAATAACCTCTATAGCCAAATCAGCATCACGCTCAAGTAATGCTTTAACTGCATACCTCAATGCGTCCTCAACCCGCGCACAGAGAAAAAGAATCTTCTTTTTTAAATTATCGATATCCCTTTTTAAATGTACTGGCATATTATATCTCCTTTAACCAAACCTTCCGGTGATGTAATCCTCTGTCTGCTGAACTTGAGGTTTGGTAAATATCGTCTTTGTATCATCCAATTCAATTAAATTTCCTTCATAGAAAAACGCAGTCTTATCGGATATCCGTGCCGCCTGCTGCATATTATGGGTTACAATTACAATTGTATATTTTTCTCTAAGCTGCGCTATCAAATCCTCAATACGAGCGGTTGATTTCGGATCAAGCGCAGACGCGGGTTCGTCCATCAACAACATTTTAGGACCTACTGCTAATGCTCGAGCAATACATAATCGTTGTTGTTGACCACCCGACAAATCTAATGCGCTTTTGTCCAGCCGATCTTTTACTTCATCCCAAAGGCCCGCCTGAATTAGCGACGTTTCGGTTAACTCTGCTAATTTTTCTTTGTCTTTTATCCCATGGATTTTGGGGCCATACGCGATATTATCAGCGATTGATTTTGGAAACGGATTCGATTTTTGAAAAACCATTCCTACTTGCTTGCGCAGTAAAACAACATCCGTTTCGTCGCTATATATATCCCGGCCATTTAACGTCACCCGACCCTCAACCTTAGTACCATCGATAATATCGTTCATACGATTTAGTGTTCGTAGAAATGTCGATTTACCACAACCCGACGGTCCGATCAGGGCGGTCACCTGCTGTCTTCGAATATCCATAGAAATATCAAACAAGGCCTGAACATTACCATAATAGAAATTCAGATTCTTTACTTCGGCCATCAATTTATTATTATCACTTACCATTTCAATCTCTTTCTGAGTCTGCTTCTCATTATAATCGCCCCTAAATTTACCCCTAATACTAATGCTATAAGCACTAATGCGGTTCCATACTGCATCGGTCTGACGTTACTTGCTTCGGGATGTTGTGTCGCTAATATATATAAATGGTATGGCAAAGCCATTACCTGATCAAATATCGACTTAGGTAACTTAGGTAAATAGAAAGCCGCAACTGTAAGTAAAATCGGAGCTGTCTCTCCGGCTGCCCTACCAATACCTAATATTGATCCTGTCAACATACCAGGCGTAGAATATGGCAATACATTTTTCCTAATAGTCTCCCATTTTGTCGCGCCTAAAGCCAAACTACCTTCACGGAGCGACATCGGCACCGCTCTTAACGCTTCCTCGCTCGAAACGATAATAGTGGGTAATATCATGCAGGCTAATGTTAGACTTCCGGCAATTATTGACGCGCCGAATTTAAAAAATAGAACGAACAAGCCCAGTCCGAACAAACCGAAAACAATCGAGGGTACGCCGGCTAATGTTACAATCGCGAGTCGGGTATATCGAGTGAATCTGCCTTGCCTAGCATATTCGTTCAAATAAATCGCGCTTGCCATTCCTAACGGTAACGCTACCGCAATTGTCCCCGCGACAAGATAAAATGTCCCGACGATAGCAGGAAATATTCCGCCTTCAGCGCCGCTTCGTTTTGGGAATCCTGTTAAAAACTCCCAAGTGATAGCAGGCAAACCGTTCCATACAATATCAAACAATATATATCCGATTGCCAAGATGATTGAGTACGTAACCATCCTCATCATTAAAAACATCAGACTATCGGAAAACTTAAACCGCATCATCCCATCCTGTATTTTTTCAAAACTTTTATAGCGATAGAATTCAAACCAAATGTAATTATCAACAATATTATACCGATCCAGAACAATGCTCCATAGTGAGTACTTCCAAACGGAACCTCGCCCATCTCGGCGGCGATTGTAGCGGTCATTGTTCGAACCGATTCAAATGGCGATAACGTAATTAACGCGGCATTACCGGTTACCATAAGTACTGCCATTGTTTCGCCAATTACTCTGCCCATCCCAAGCATAACGGCGGCGATGATTCCTGATAACGATGCGGGGACGGTAACTTTCCAGATAGTTTGAAGCTTGCTGGCCCCTAAAGCCAGCGACGCTTCTTTATATGAACGAGGTACGCTTCTGATAGCGTCCTCGGAAATAGAGATTATTGTCGGGATAGCCATCAACGCCAATAATACAGCTCCTGTCAGCGCTATCATACCTGATGACAGATCGAAAATCGATTTTATTAACGGCGCTAAAATGATCATACCAAAAAAACCGAGAACAACCGATGGTATCCCGGCTAACAATTCAATAAACGGTTTGAAAAACTCGCGTTCCTTTTCTCCGGCAACTTCTGAGA
The DNA here is from genome assembly GCA_964556975.1 of uncultured Ignavibacteria bacterium. Taxonomy (GTDB): domain Bacteria; phylum Zixibacteria; class MSB-5A5; order UBA10806; family UBA10806. Next base: position 4,956 of record CAZKYQ010000119.1, on the reverse strand, counting down.
TATATACAGCTCCGCAAACACCTAGGGGAACCGATATCATTGATGCTAAAAGTGTAATTAAGAAAGAACCAGTTAATAGCGGATAGATACCAAACGATTCTTTAATGAATGAAACCGGTGACCATTTAGATCCAAACAATTCCAAGATTCCGGGATCTTCGAGAAAAGGAAACGCTTCTTTTCCCAAAAAGAGAAAGATCAGCATAACTATAATTATACTGATCGAAGCGGTCCCAAGGAGGGTCAAGCGGACCGCGTTCTCTTTTAACCGAGCTTTGATCATCTATTCGCTAACGGCGATATAGCCGGTTTCCCTAACAATCTTTTGGCCTTTGGCGCTCAAACAAAAATCAACGAACTGCTTGATCTTACCTGTAGGCTGACCATTAGTGTAAAGATGGAGTGGTCGTGATATTGAATAATCGCCTGATTTTACTGTCGCTTCGGATGGCTTAATGAATTCGCCGCCGTCGCTGACGGCTAATGTCTTCACTCTATCTCCGGCTTCTACAGCATAGCCAAGTCCGACATAACCGATAGCCCATTCATCTGCTTGAACTGTTTGAATAATCGACGAGGTAGCGGGCATAAGCCTGGCTCTCGGTGTATAGTCTTGTTTGTTTAAAACATGTTCCTGGAAGAACACATAGGTTCCGGAACTTGATTCTCTTGAGAGTATGATAATTTTCTCATCAGAACCACCTACCTGATTCCAATTAGTTATTTGACCTGTATAGATTTTGCCAATCTGTTCCATTGTCAATTGATTAATAGGGTTTTTAGGATTGATAACTACCGCTATACCATCGCGCGCCACAACTATTTTGTTGGGGGATAAACCTTTTTTCTCAGCAAGTTTTATCTCTTTGGCTTTGATCGAACGTGAAGCCATGCAAATATCGGTTGTGCCGTTTAACAGCGCTGCGATTCCCGTACCTGATCCGCCGCCCGTAACTGAAACATCAAGGTCGGTATTGTTGTTCATGAATTGCTCTGCCCAAGTGGAGCCAAGGTGAACCATTGTATCAGAACCTTTTAATGTCAAGTAATCTCCGGCTGCTACAGGTCCGGCAACAAATAATACCGCTAACATTATTCCTAATAATGTCTTCATTTTACTCTTCCTCTCAAATTAGAACTTAAGCTGCAAATCGACTTGCAGACGATCAAAATCTGTCGGGTCGTCATCATCCAACCCAATTTCATTAATAAAGTATGAAACGTTAAACTTCATATTCTTAGCTATCTGATAACCGCCGCCGACTTCATGGCCTTTAGCGTCAGTACCGCCGCCGCGGAAATCGGAATCAGCGTAGGTGCCGAATACGGCGTCTCTTTCAACTTCACGATAAATATAACGGAAATCCCATGTGCCCGGCTTTTTCGCCTTTCCAGCTTTAAATCCGACCAACCAACCTGTGTTTAAACTGTCAACCGCGTTATTTGTGACGAAGTCACCCATAACGGTTACCGGAAAACTTTCAAACTTATGGCTAAACTCAACAAATGCTTCTGTAAGCTCATAATCGTACATAAAATTACCGGACGTATCGATTGAATTACCGTAAGTGTCGTCATCATAGAATGGTGAGTAACCCATTACGTTAACATAATTGAACATACCGCCACCAAGTTTGACGCCTGATTTTTTCTCGTTGAAGTTAAAACCTATAACGGCTTGTCCCGAACCAAGCCAGGAATCTTTGCCAGATGATCTCTCTTCAATCCAGAGTCCAGCGCCTATAACGGTTATATTGACATTATCAAGTTTGTTGGAGTAACTGAGAACTCCGCCTTCAGGATTCCAGTCAGAATCCCAAATCAGTTCTGACTTACCCGGCTTAAAATAAGGATTTTTGAATTTACCGGCTGTAACTGTAACATCTTCAACAAATGTTGGCTTCATTGTTAAGTAAGCCAAATCTAATACTAAGTTTTTACTTGAGAAACCGTTATCAAGAGATTGATTCGTAGATACCGGATCGTCAGAACCTGTAGCGAATTGAATTCCGACAGATGTAAAATCATTTACTTTGCCATTGATACCAACTCTGGCGCGTATCCGATGACGATTACGCGTTTCGTTTTCGCCCTTCTTAATCATCTCATGACGATAACGTAAATCGCCTTTAACTTTGACATTTTCCCACCAGTCCGCGGCGGAAACAACATTCGCGCTTGCTACAAGCATCGCGATTAACATCGTAATTTTTCTCAAAAACATTCTCCTTTTATCTTTTAGCATCATCGCTAAAAAAATTACTTTTTGTCTTTCTTGTAACCTATGTACTTTTTTAGAATTAATTAAATGTAAGAGAAATGTTAGATTTGTGTTAGAAAGAGTGAATCATCTATTAATTCGGAACGTGAATCCTGAAAACAGATCCTTCTCCAAGAGTACTTTCGACCGATGAATAACCGTTATGAGCTTGAGCGATATGTTTGACAATAGATAATCCAAGACCGGTGCCGCCAGTTTCCCGGCTTCGTGATTTTTCAACACGATAAAAACGTTCGAAAATGCGAGTAAGATGTTCTTCGTCTATCCCGCAACCCTGATCCTTAACTTCAATAATCACTTCATCTTGCGGGTTTTCAACTTTAATTTCAATGGGTTTTCCAGGCTCGCTATAATTTACGGCGTTTTCTATCAAATTGATTATAGCTTGTTCGAGAAGTTGCGGATTGATATTCGTCTCTATATCTGCCAGACATTCCGATTTTATAGTAATATCTTTCTTTTGAGCTTTTGGTTGACAAAAGATTATCGCATTATAAATAACATCTTTGATCTTAGCTTTACTTAATGTAATTGCGCCTCGTTCGGAATTCTGCTCGATTCTCGAAAGCTGAAGCAAATCATCTACAATAGCATTTAATCTGCTTGTATGTTTATTGGCTATTTCCAGAAATTTCTTAATCTCATCATTATCCATATCGAGACCGTCAATCAAAGTCTCGATATATCCCCGGATTGAGGTAATAGGCGTTTTCAGTTCGTGAGAAACATTGGCGATAAACTCGCGCCGGATATTTTCAAGCTTTTTGATTCTTGTAATATTTTCAAGTACTATCAGAACGCCGATTTTGTTTTTATTATTATCAACAAGCTGAGTCGCGTGAACCTGTAAATAATACTCTTGGCCGTTGTAAACAACAATCTCATCCACCGCCGGTTCATTAGAATCCATAGTCTTTGTAATCAGCATTTGCAAACGAGCGTTTCGGATAGCTTCCTGGATCGTTTGACCGGGCGCTTTATAATAATCAATCCCAAGCAACTTTGAGGCGGCTTGATTAATACTGATAATTTTTTCATCAAGATCAACCGCTATAATACCCTCGACCATACTGGCCAATACCGCTTCTTTTTCATTACGTTGATTCTCAACATCGGCAATCTGTTCTTTTAGCTCATTGGCCATTTTATTCATAGCCTCGGCAAGGCTGTTTAACTCTGCGGATGCTTTTATCCGGACCTTATGCTCAAGATCACCTCTACCGAATCGATCGGCGCAGTTTTTCAATATTTCCAAAGGCTTACTGATTCTTTGGGCAATAATATAACTTGCTATCATTATTAGAAACGAGATTAATAACGCCGCGATAAGCAACTTTTGGTTAGCGTCACGTAACGCCTCGTCCAGAGAAGTCAACGCAATTGATGTTCTAATTACGGCGATAAGGTTATCATTGTCATACAAAGGAATAGCGACGTATAGCATATCAATATCAATCGTATGGCTATACCTTATACTTTGACCGATTTCACCTTTTAGCGCGCTTACGATTTCCATCCTATCGGCATGATTATCCATAGAGGCAGGATCGGCTTCAGTATCGCCGATTACTTGACCGTCAGGCAAAATGACCGTGAACCGGGATAGCATCTTTTCGCCATAATCCTTACAAATATTATCAATATCTGTTGTTTCGCTCATTAAAATACGGTCTAACAGTTGAGCTGATAGAAGCTCGGACCTGAAATGTAAATCCTGAGCAGTTTCTTCAATATAGAAATTCTTAAAAGATTGTGAACTGAACCATGAGATCACAAAAAGGGTAGATAAACCGATTATCAGGAAGAAGAAAAACAGTTTCCAAAGCAAACGATTTTTAAACATCTATATCATCCTTAAATTTATACCCGATACCACGGATAGTCGCTATATACTCACCGGCATTTCCTAACTTTTTTCTCAATCCAACAATCTGAACATCGACCGATCGTTCGGTAACAGGATAATCGGAACCCTTGATAGTGTCAACAATTTGGTATCTTGAAAAAACTCTCCCAGGCTTTCTAGCAAGTAGATGAAGCAGCTTAAATTCTGTTGATGTCAATTCAATTCGATCACCGTAATAAATAACCTCAAAACGATCAGGATCAATTGTTAATTTACCAATTATTAATTTTGCATGTTCATCTCTAATTTTGATCCTACTTCTGCGCAATATCGCTCTGACTCTTGCGATAAGAACTTTGGGGCTGAATGGTTTTATAATATAATCATCGGCACCAAGCTCAAGCCCGGTTATAATATCAGATTCCTCACCCTTTGCGGTTAACATTACGATAGGAATGAAATCGGTTTTCTGATCTTTCTTCAATGTTCTGCAAATTCCCAAACCATCAATGCCAGGCAACATTAAATCGAGAATAATTAGATTGGGGAGTTCATTTGTAGCGATTCCTAAACCATCCTCGCCTGTTTCAGCGGTTAATGTCTTATAGCCTTCTTTAGAAAGATTGAATTCAATCAGATCTAAAACATCTTTTTCATCTTCGATTATCAATATTTTTTCTTTTTTCATATCAGTGTTTCCCATCAGCTATATATTTTGGTAATCTTATTATGGCAAGTTATATATGAATAGGATTAAGTTTTTGTTAGATTTTGTGAGGTGGTCCCGGTTTGTTGGACAGTTTGGCGGCTGTATTAAGGTGGATTTGGT
>CAZKYQ010000118.1:0-8542 GCA_964556975.1 uncultured Ignavibacteria bacterium | reverse complement strand
GCCTATCGGATCGTAGGCGAACTGTAATTCTATATCGTCGTTATAGGCCCTAATCATCTGCGCGTCAACCGTATATTCAAAATGAGTGGTATCGGAGGTTCCTTTGGGCAGGCGCCAGGTCATCCGCCCGGCGTCGTCATGGTTGTAGTAGCAGCTGTCGTCCTCGGTCAGCCTGTCGGCGGCATCGACGGTATATGACGTCGACAGATGCGGTGGCAGGTTAGCAATATTTCTCTCATTAGACAATGCTCCATTTTCAATAATAATAAAAATATAAATGTTATCCATTTTTATCAAGTTATTAATTCTGAGAGCTTCAACAGTAGTATTGGGCGCACCGCGCCAAGCGAACACGCAACTCTAATCCACGTTAGCACTTAGAATGGCAATGTGAATCCACGATGTAGCCAAATATACTCCATTTTTCTCTTGACCAAATCGCAATTATAATTATATTAAGCAACTTAGCGGGGATGGCGTGGGTTAGTTTGTGAAATAAAGCACATTTTATTAACAAAGGAGCAGACTGTGGCAGATAAAAAAATCCCGCGCCGTCAGGCAATTAACTACCTTCTAGGCGCTGGGGTCGGAGCTTTGGGAGCGGCCACCTTATTTCCAATAGCAAGATATGTTATGCCACCGCCCGCGCAGGGATCGGGAACTTCCTCTGTTTCAGCTGGCAAAGTCGGCGAGCTTCAACCGAACGAAGGCAAGATATTCAAATTCGGCAATTCGCCGGGTATCCTGATTTTAAGACCGGGAGGCGACCCCGCCAGCGCATTGAGCTATGTCGCGTTTACGGCGGTTTGCACTCATCTTAACTGTACGGTCCAGTATCGCGGCGATCTTAAAGAGATCTGGTGCGCGTGCCATAACGGCCATTATGACCTAAACGGTAAAGTAATGGCAGGTCCTCCGCCCGAACCGCTTAGAGAATACCGGGTAGCAATCAAGGGCGGCGAGATTTTTGTCTCCAGCGAGAAGGCGTAAGATGAATTTGATGAGCAAACTTTATGATTGGATCAATACGCGGGCCGACCTGGATAATATCTTAAAATTCATGAAAAAGAAAACGGTGCCTTATCATCGTCATTCGTTGTGGTATTATGTCGGAGGCATGTGCCTTTACCTTTTTATCGTGCAAGTTATTACAGGAATACTTCTTCTTTTGTACTACAAGCCTACCGCGGAATCGGCGTTTGAATCCGTCCAGTATATAATGACCGAAGTTCCTTTCGGATGGCTTATCAGATCGATCCATTCCTACGCGGCCAATCTTTTTATCGGGTTTATTTTTCTGCATATGTTTTCGGTTTTTCTTTTAAAAGGCTATCGCAAGCCGCGAGAGCTTACCTGGATCTCAGGCGCCCTGCTTTTGTTTATTGCCCTGGGTTTTGGGTTTTCGGGCTATCTTTTGCCTTGGAACCAACTAGCCTACTTAGCCACCAATGTCGGGACCAATTTTGCCGTAATGGTGCCGTTTGTGGGACGGTGGCTTCTTGAATTTTTGAGAGGCGGGCCCGAAGTTACAGGGGCCACTCTCACACGGTTTTTCGGCTTCCATGTAGCCGTTCTTCCTGGAATTTGTACGGTCCTGCTTGGGGCGCATCTTCTGTTCGTACAGAGGCTCGGTATGAGCACGCCTATTTCAATTGAAAAAAAGATCGCCGCCGGTAAAGCGAAAAGGCTTGAGCTGCCATTTTTCCCTAATTTTTTTTATAGAGACATTCTTGGATGGACTCTGGCTCTGGGGTTAATTGTTCTTCTGGCATCGTTATTCCCATGGGAACTTGGCGATAAAGCTGATATTTTAAAGCCAGCGCCGCCCCATGTAAAACCGGAATGGTTTTTCGTTTTCATGTATCATACGTTGAAATTTGTCCCGAAGGCCTTAGGCGTATTCGGTTTCGCAATCGCCGGTTTTGTCTGGGTGCTTCTTCCTTTTTTTGATAAAAAATCCAATCGAGGCGAGTTCAACAGGTTTTATACTGTCATAGGAATCGCGGCTGTTGCCTATATGGTAATTTTCACAATTCTTGGTTATGTGGCCCCGGGAGAGTAAGATGAAGAAATTATTAATAATATTCGCGTTATTGGCCGTTTCGTTTGGCGCGGCCAACGGCAAAGAATCAAGCTGCGTTAGCTGCCACCTCTCTTCCGAATGGGTCTCTGATACGACAATCGCTGTTAGTTTCACATCCGGCGATATCCATAGAAATATGGGACTTGGCTGCGAGGATTGTCATGGCGGCGATCCCAAGCGCGGATTTTCTGAGGGCGATCCCGATCTGGCCATGAACTCCGCAAAAGGCTATAAAGCTCCCCCAAATCGGCTGTCTGTTCCTCGATTCTGCGCGAATTGTCATTCTGATATCGAGTATATGAAAAAATATAATCCTAAGCTTCCAACTGATCAGCTGAAACTATACAAAACTTCAGTACATGGAAAACAGTTATACAATAAGAAAGACACAAAAGTCGCGGTCTGCACCGATTGTCATGGAGCTCATGGAATACTTCCTTCGAGCGACTCCAGAAGCAAAGTGTATCATACCAAAACACCTGAAACCTGCAAATATTGCCATTCCAATGCCCAATACATGAAAGGCTATAAGTATCTGGGAAAACAAATCCCCACGGACCAGTATGATGAATTCGCAAAATCCATCCATGGCATAATGTTGCTCGAAAAGCACGACAACTCCGCGCCAGCATGTAATAACTGTCATGGCAACCACGGAGCGACGCCTCCGAATATTGCTTCGGTTTCGGCGGCTTGCGGCGAGTGCCACGCAAACAACAGGGATTTTTTCAATAACTCACCCCATAAAATTCCTTGGAAGGAAATAGGATATCCCGAATGCGAGCAATGCCACGGCAACCACAATATCAAGCCTACCTTTGATGATATGATCGGCATTAATGAAGTGGCCGTTTGCGTTGAGTGCCATGACGCGGATAGCTATGGGTATAAGGTCGCTAACTCGATGAGAGCATCTATTGATTCACTGCAGATGGCAATTCTGGAAGCGGAAGAAATCATTAAAAAGGCAGAGCACAAAGGCGTTGAGAGCGGCCAGGCGAGGTTTGACCTGGGTACGGCAAAAGATAATCTAACGATGGTACGATCAACAATACACACTTTCGATCTCGAACAGGTTACCGAAATAACCAGTTCCGGAATAAAAAAAGCCAAAGAAGTTCATAGAGTTGCTAATGTGGCTCTTGAAGATATTAGCACCAGACAAATTGGGCTTGCGGTTTCACTATTGGCAGTGATATTTGTAGCTTTTATGCTATGGTTGAAAATCAAACAGGTCGATCAAGCGACAGGATTTAACGCTAAGAAGTAAAGCGCATACCGTGATAAATAAATGATGCTTGTATGATTTAGGGTTTTGGGAATCAATGGCGGGGTTGGTAATAAGTAGTCGCAATGAACTTTGATAAAAAAAAGTGGCTTAAACGCCTAAAAAAACTTAGTATATATTTCGGAGCGTTTATTGTATTAATAGCTATTTCAGGATTTGCCGTTCTCAAAATAACAAGCCAGCCCAAATTTTGTGTTACATGCCATTACATGCAGCCTTTTTACGATGCCTGGGCAACGTCAACCCATAAGAACGTTCCTTGTAGCGAGTGCCATTATCCTCCGGGGACAATGGAAAAGCTGAAAGGAAAATTCCGCGATTTGAACCAGCTTGTAAAATACCTGACGAACACTTACAAACGCTCCAAGCCCTGGGCGGAAATCGAAGACGCATCATGTCTAAAAGTAGGCTGCCATTCCACGCGAAACCTCAAGGGGACCGGAAAAGTGCAATTCGGCAAAGTTACTTTCGATCATACTCCCCATCTTGGAGAATTAAGAAGGGGCAAAAAACTTCGATGCACATCCTGCCACTCACAAATCGTTCAGGGGAAGCATATTTCGGTCACCGAATCAACTTGTATTCTATGTCATTTTAAGGAATTAGGCCCTAATTCGCACATGTCAGATTGTTTGCTTTGCCACGACCCGCCTGTTAAGAATGGCAATGATGATGAATTGCCGGCATTTGACCATACTAAAATTCTTGAGCGTAAAATCGGGTGTCGAACATGCCATGGCCCGATGGTTATTGGCGATGGTTCTGTTCCTAAAGAAAAATGTTATAATTGTCATTGGGACGAAGAGCGGAACTCCAAGTACAATGATTCTATTTTGATGCACAATAAACATATCGACGAAAATAAAATCGAATGCGAAAAATGCCATGTTGAGATGTTGCATAAAACGCCCAAAAGATCGAACCACTTGGCCCAGGATTGTACCGGCTGCCACTCGAAAACCCATGCCGGCCAAGAAAGCTTGTTTGCCGGCGTAGGCGGATACGGCGTTCAAGATATGCCCGATCCCATGTATGAATCGGGATTAAACTGTCAGAACTGCCATGTATTCCACGCTTATGGTGGCGAGTTCCAGTCAAAGGGTGAAATAAATATCGCCAAACCTGAATCTTGCGAGCCTTGCCATGGTTCAGGCTTTGGACGTTTGCTTAAGCTCTGGGAAGCAACAAGCGGCGAGAAATTGACAATAATTAAAAGTGAAATAGATAGAACTTCCATTGAGATAAAAAACTCCAAACGCAAATCCGCGACAAAGAAAAAGGCTTTAAAAGCGCTGCAAAGCGCCATACATAATTACAATCTTGTCTCTAACAGCCTTCCCATTCATAACATCAAATACTCAGATGAACTTCTTAGCGCAAGTTACAATTATGTGCATGAAGCGTTAAAGGCTATCGGTTCCGCCTATACTCCCCCGGTACTGGCGGCTTCATCTAAATTCGTGCCTTCTGAATGCGCGAATTGCCACACAGGCATAGAAGAAAGAAACGTTTATATATTTGAGATGAGGTTTAATCATAATCGCCATGTAGTCTCCGCGGGATTGAAATGTTCAAATTGCCATTCAAATAGAAGGAAGCATGGCGAGCTTTTGATGGCTAAAGATAACTGTATGAGTTGCCATCACGCCAAACCCGAATGCGGGAATTGCCATAAATTACAAACCGATCTTTTTAACGGCAATGCTGATTTTATGGGAATAACGGAACCCAATGTCATGAGGGAGGCCGATCTCGATTGCGGAAGCTGCCATGTTGAAAATGGCAAAATCATCCGGCCTACCGGCGCGAAATGTGTCGAATGCCATGACGAGGGATACGACAATATTGAAACCCAATGGAAACTAACTGTCAGGTCGTCTATTGAAAATCTGGAACTGTTATTGAGAGACCTCTCCCCCTCGGGTTTATCTCCAAATGACCGGGCCACGCTGGACAGGGTACAAAACATTTTAAGGCAGCTTAAGACTGACGGTTCATGGGGAGTGCATAACGAGTCTGGAATCATCTCGTCACTTGCCCGGCTCGAAAGAGAAATTAAGGAGATTGTAAACAGGCAGACCGGATAATAAATTCCGATTAAATAATATTAAAATAAATAAATCTCTGGAGAAAATTGATTGAAAGAGTCGAAATTTCCACAACAAATTGTAAGCCTGGCGATCCTGTTCACGATATTGATTTCAGCCCTTATCGTTACAAGGATTCTACTTGTCCCGAAATCATTCGGAAAGTATGGGCATTACAGGGCAGATGCTGTCGATGAAATCAAAGCGCTTGAGATTAATTACGCGGGCGCATTAGCTTGTCTTGACTGCCATGAAGACATCGGCGAATTGAAGAGCAAGTCCAATCACCGAAATGTTTCCTGCGAAGTTTGCCATGGCCCGGCCGCCGCGCATACCGAATCGCCGGATGAATTTACGCCGGACGCTCCCAGGGAAAGGGGCAAATGTCCGCTGTGCCATGGTTATGATCCATCAAGACCGACAGGTTTCCCTCAAATTATTACTGATCTGCATAATCCCGGCAAAGCCTGCATGACCTGCCACGATCCTCATAACCCGCTTTTGCCTCATACGCCTGAAGAATGCAGCGCATGCCACCGCGAAATATCTCTCCAAAAGAAAGTTTCGCCGCATGAGTCGCTGGAATGCACTACTTGCCACCTATCGTCAGAACAACATCTGGTAACACCGCGTTTCGCGCGGCCTCAGAAACCGATGAAAAGAGAATTTTGCGGCCAATGCCACTCAAAGGGAGCGGCAAGTTCAAAGAATATACCAAGGATCGATCTCGATACTCATTACGAGCGCTACTTATGTTGGGATTGTCACTATCCTCATCACCCGGAGGCAAGATGAAAAATAAAAACCTTACAAATCGCAGAGAGTTTCTGCTGACCTGTTCTAAGGCGCTGCCTGCGGCGGCAGGTTTGATTTTTGTGCCTTTTACCTCCGGTAAATTTCTTTTAGCGCAAGGTAATGGAAAATATGATCCTACTGAACATAACTACGCAATGGGAGTCGATATTCACAAATGTATCGGATGTGGAAGATGCGCCGACGCTTGTAAAAAGGAAAACAAAGTGCCGCTTGAACCGCATTTTTTCCGCACTTGGGTTGAAAGGTATAGAATAAAACCTGATGGCGAAGCCATTGTTGACAGTCCCAATGGCGGCATTGACGGTTTTCCGGAACCCCGAAAAGATGAAGAAATACTCCGCTCTTTCTTTGTTCCAAAACTATGCAACCACTGCGCCAATGCTCCATGTGTTCAGGTTTGCCCGGTTGGGGCGACGTTTACCAGCAGAGATGGCGTTGTTCTGGTCGACAAAGAATATTGCGTGGGATGCCGATACTGCATACAAGCCTGTCCTTACGGCGCGCGTTATCTCCACCCCGAAACAAAAACAGCCGACAAATGCACTTTCTGCTATCATCGTATTACAAAAGGCCTGTTGCCGGCATGTGTGGAGGTCTGTCCCACGCAGGCGAGAATTTTTGGGGAGGTTGGATTGCAAAGCAGTCCTCTTAGAAGGTTCCTCCGGTTTAATGATGTCATTGTTCTCAAGGCTTCCTTGAATACTAAACCAAAAGTTTATTACGCCGGCGCGGACGGGGAGGTGAGGTAATATGCAGCCGATAATTTCATATATGACAAGCGGTTTAGAGGGTATCACAGGCTTTATTTACCCCAACGAGTTTGCTCTCCATTGGGAATTGCTGATCGTACTTTACCCATATTTGACAGGGCTGGTAGCAGGAGCTTTTATCCTCGCGTCTCTTGAAAGGGTATTTCACGTAAAAGCCTTAGAGCCCGTTTATCGGCTCTCACTTCTAACTGCTCTCGCGTTTTTATTTGTGGCGCCCCTTCCTCTTCTTGCTCACCTGGGCCATCCGGAACGCTCGTTTGAAATGTTCCTTACGCCACACACAAAATCGGCCATGGCTATGTTCGGTTTTGTGTACGCCTGGTACTTGATGGTAGTGCTATTGCTCGAAATATGGTTTGATTTTCGAAAAGACATCGTGAATTGGTCAAGAGAGAAAACCGGGATTGTAAAATACATATATAAAATTCTTACGCTTGGCGCAACAGACCTTTCGGAAAAATCATTGAAGTTCGATGATAAGGTAGGGAAATTTATAACGGTAATTGGCATCCCTTCAGCCTTTTTACTTCACGGTTATGTCGGCTTCATCTTTGGCTCTATTAAGGCCAACCCCTGGTGGAGTAGCGTATTGATGCCGATAGTGTTCTTGTTCTCGGCAATTGTCTCCGGGATAGCGCTGGTCCTTTTGATATATATGGTTACAACTATGTTCCGCTGGAAAAGGGTAAATATGCCTTGTTTGAACAAGTTGGCGGAATTCCTTATTTACGCAATGATTGTCGATTTCTCCCTGGAGTTATTGGATTTTATTCAAAGGCTTTACGAATCTGAGGAATCGATAACCATACTTTCACAGATGATTTCGAGCAGGTTGTTTATAAGCTTGATCGTTTCCCAGATTATTATGGGGGGCATTATTCCTTTAGTATCTCTTTTATGGGCGAGGTTCGGCAAAGTACCGGACGAGATGCGCAGGATCGTATATTTCATAGCGGCCCTGCTTATTCAGATCGGAATTTTCAGCACAAGATGGAACGTTGTAATTGGCGGACAGCTATTTTCAAAAAGTCTTCGGGGGCTTACGGTTTATAAAATCGAGCTATTCGGATTGGAAGGCCTGTTAATGTCCGGGTTCCTTCTATTGCTTCCCTTGGCAATTCTCTATGTTCTCGTGAAACTGCTGCCGCCCTGGGTAGATGTCTTGCCAGGTTTGAAACGAAAATAAGTCAAGCGCGTTGGGGGTGATTTAGCAATCACCCCTTTTTATTGTGAAAAAACAGATTTTATATTTTCTATTAGAATTTTCGCCGTAGAGTTTTTTATCGGTGGTTTTTTAAATATAGTCGCGGCTTTTGGGGATGGTCTTATACCGGGAAGATTTATTATATACGCAATCTGACCGATATGGTGCGTTTCATGCATATAGCTGTAAGCGATATTTTGACCTACCGTATCAAAATCTCCCCTGCTCTTGCTGTCAAGCATGCCTGGGTCGCATTGTTTTAATAGGTGGTCGGTACTGGAAGCCATTTTCATA
>CAZKYQ010000117.1:0-8580 GCA_964556975.1 uncultured Ignavibacteria bacterium | reverse complement strand
AGGTCGGAAGCCCCGTGCTTCCGACAGAGCAGATGTTGCCATCAGGTTCATACGGATCCGTAGGAATGTCGCAAGCTCCATCCTTACGGATAAAACAATATAGCGACAGGAAATCGAGATATAGTTTTCTTTTTTAGAAAACAATATAATTTCGCTTGACTTATTTTGCCGTAAGTAGCATTGTTGCTTCTCAAATGGACGATCCGAAACGGAAAAGAATTTGAAGACACTCAAACAAGAGAACAGCATATTTTGAATATTGATACTGATTTGATTTTATACAGATAAAAGGACTTACAGCATTTTGGGCAGAACACTTTCTTTTAGCATTTTCATTCTAATTATTCTTCCTCTATTAATATGGCTTGTTTATATGAAACCCGGAGATCCTACCGTTTCTTATCCGCCTTATGATCTTACGGCTATTTCAACGGCAGGTGATACAACCGGTTCCATTACTCTAAACTGGTTTTGTCTTGAAGGCGATAATAATAAAGCCTCGAACTTCCCTGAATATGCCGTATTGCGATCGGAAAACCTTCAAGGGGAATTCGCAGAAATCGGAAAGGTCGTCTTTAATTTGCCCCGGGCATCGGAAATTACGCGCCAGTATCACGACACGACAGCCGAATTCGGCAATGCGTACTATTACAAAATCAGCTGTCTTAAAGAAAATGGCCTGGTCGAGTCGAATGTTTCAGGACCAATCACGGCCGAAGCAAGGATATCCGACGGGGAAGGATTATTTGATGATGAGATAGTGGCCTTCCCTCCGACTCAACTTATGGCTTTCGATTCGCCTAATGACGCGGGTGGTTCAATTACGCTGGAATGGAAAATCTCTCCCAGCGACGCCCCAGGCAGCATGTTATTTGACGGTTACGATATTTATAGGGCTACCGCCATAGATGGCCCGTTTGAAAGAGTCGGCGAAACAACCGGGGGCGTATCCGATGCCCGCAGAAAAATTAAAACCATGTCCGACGGTAATAATGTACAAGACGGCACGGAGTATTATTATTATGTGGCGGCAAAATGGGACGGCTTCGCCGCAAGATCGGAAATTGTTGGCCCTGTGAAATCGAGCCAGCAATGGTTTCATACCGGAAGAGCAGTTTCATTGTTACTTTTAGGTTTTTTAATTTTAACAATTCTTTATTACATTTCGCAGGCTAAAGCTGGGAAAGAGCTTTTTATCAGAAAGATTGCCGGCTTGGAAGCGGTTGATGAAGCCGTTGGACGCGCCACGGAAATGGGGCGGAAAATTTTCTTCATTCCGGGTATTCAGGATATGAATAATATGCAGACCATAGCCGGGCTGACTATTCTTGGGCGGGTTGCTAAGATGACAGCGGAATACGAGACAGCTCTTGAGGTTCCCGTGTCCCGGTCGCTTGTTATGGTTGCCGGCAGGGAAATAGTGAAAGAGGCATACATGAACGCCGGCCGGCCGGATTACTATCGTGATGAAATGGTATATTATCTTACGGATGACCAATTTGGCTATGCGGCGGGCGTCGATGGGCTTGTCTTAAGGCAGAAACCGGCGACGATTTTCTATCAAGGCGCTTTTTTCGCGGAATCATTGATCCTTGCTGAAACCGGCAACTCAATTGGCGCTATTCAGATTGCCGGCACGGCTATGCCGGCGCAGCTGCCCTTCTTTGTTGCCGCCTGCGATTATACATTGATTGGAGAAGAACTATTTGCCGCTTCGGCCTATCTTTCGCGCGAGCCGAAACTTCTTGGCTCTTTAAAAGGGCAGGATATCGGCGGTAAATTAGTATTTTTAACTCTGGCGACAATTTTTATTCTATGGGCGACAATCGGCTCACTTATAAATACTGATATCGCGGTTACAATTTCAAGAATGTTTGCCGTTCATTAAGCAGGAGAGATAGTTGAAACGAGAAATACCACTTTTACTCACGGCCGTCGTCGGGCTTACTTTCTTCATACAGTTTTTCGTGCCCAGCGAGCCGATGGTAAATCTCTCCAATACGCTTTCGAAATGGTATTCGATTATATCGGCCTTTGCCATCTGGCTTGGCGGTTTGAATCTTTTGAAAATTTCGCTGGAGAAAATCTCGAAGAGACAGAAAGACTGGATTTACGGCGCTGTAGCAATAGTTTCATTTTTCCTGATACTGATAATCGGCCTGCTTTTCTCCGGCGGAAGACTCTATCTTGAGCAGGGTTCGCGTTTTGATTGGCTTTATAGAAATATCTACTCCCCGCTGAGCGCGACGATGTTTGCGCTGCTTGCGTTTTATGTGGCTTCCGCTTCTTACAGGGCTTTCCGGGCAAGAAACGCGCAGGCTACGGTTCTTCTTCTTGCCGCTTTTATCGTAATGGCAGGCAGAACGCCTTTCGGAGATTGGATCAGCGCTATAATATTTTTGCCCGAAGGTTGGCGCATATCGAATCTTACGAGCGTAATTATGAATTTCTTCAATGTCGCCGGACAGCGGGCTATTATGATAGGGATCGCTCTCGGAGTTGTATCAACCTCACTCAGGATAATCCTCGGTATTGAAAGATCACATCTGGGGGGCGAGTAGCATGCAAAAAGTAATGGAAAAACTGCTGGCTATAGATAGACGCATTATTTTTATTGTTGTATTTTTTGCGTTGTCTATTCCCATTTTTCTTAATATGAGCATCCCCATAATAGTAACCAGCGAAGTTCAGATATTATACGATGCCATGAGCAAGCTTTCGCGGGGTTCGAAGGTTCTTTTTGCGGCTGACTATGATCCGGGTTCCGAGCCGGAGCTTCAGCCAATGGCGGAGGCCGCGTTAAAATTCATAATTAAGAAAAAACTAAAGTTTGTTGTGATTGGATTGTGGCCTCAAGGCCCCATTCAGGCTAACAAAGCGTTTGAAAGCGTAAACGAATCTACTGACGAGTTTATTGTTGAAAACGGCGATACTCTTGTTTTCGGCGAGGATATAATTGTTGTTGGCGCGGATACGGTTCGATATGGAATAGATTTTATCAATCTCGGTTTCCAGGTCGGGCAGGAGCTAGTCATCCAGAGAATGGGCACGTCTATGGAGGCCGCGTTTCCGAATGATCGCAGGTTTGGCCGTCCTTTCAGGGAATTCTCCGTCATGGATGGAATAAACAAACTTTCGGATTTTGATTTTATATTCAACCTTTCGGCGGGCTACCCCGGCACGACGGAGTGGGTCCAGTTCGCGGTTGACAGATTTCATGTTCCATGCGGAGCGGGCAATACGGCCGTTCAGGCCCCGTTGGTTTATCCTTATCTTGATTCAGGCCAGCTCTCAGGACTTTTGGGTGGCATGAAAGGCGGCGCGGAATTTGAGAAGCTTGTCGGCCATCCGGGAAGAGCGACATTGTCTATGGCAAGCCAAACAGTGGCGCATATTTTTGTAATGTTGTTTATTGTAATTGGCAATATCGCGTTTTTCGCGACAAGAGGCAAAAAGAGTACAGGGCGTTAATAATTATGGAAACTATACTAAACCCCGGAAATCTGCTCGCTGCCTTCTTTACGATAGGCATAGCTTCGTTTTTGTACAGGGACAACCCGTTATACAAATTTTGTGAAGCGGCATTCATAGGAATTTCAGCCGGATATTGGGCGGTTACTCTTTTCTGGGACAATCTCGTAGCCGAAATGCTCGATGGCCTTGGAATTACCTATATGTTCGGGGCATGGGACAAGCCCGGCGCATTTCAGCATCTGGCAAACGGCCAATGGGATTGGAATATTCTGCATTTAATAGCCGGTATTCTCGGAGTCATGATGCTTATGAGGCTTTCCTCCAAAATCGGCTGGATCGCGCGTTGGCCTCTCGCGGTTATTGTCGGCTCAACAGCAGGCCTGTGGATGATTACCTATTTCCAGTCAAATTTCTTGAGCCAATTACAAAAAACAGCAATACCTCTTTTTGATATTAACAAGATCAGGGGGCTATCCAATTTAAGCGTTCAATTAGCGGAGCAAGGAAGATCGATACCTTTTGATGCTTATTTCGGGGCATATCTCGGCAATTTTGTATTAATCTTGGGGACTTTGACAGGACTTGTTTATTTTTATTTCTCCAAAGAACACAAAGGAGTGCTTGGAAAAACCGCGAAAATCGGCATTTATTTCCTAATGGTAACTTTTGGAGCTTCTTTTGGCTATACGGTTATGTCTCGCATGTCGCTTTTAATCGGTAGGCTTTATTTCCTCTTCAGCGACTGGCTTGGACTTGTAAGTTAATTTTATTGAATAGTCAGGTTAATAAAGTGTATATAGTATCTGGTAGCCGGGGTATTGTTAGCCTTAATTGTTTTTTATCTGAAGCCCGGGTTTATTGAAACTTTGATTGTGAGGTGAAATATGTCGATGGAGAACCCTTATTATATCTGGCTGATACTTACTGTCCTATTTATAATCGTTGAGATATTCACTGCCGGATTTTTCTATGCTTGTTTCGCCGTGGGCGCGCTGGCCGCGATGATTACGGGGTTTATAACAAATTCACTTATGGAAGGCAGCCCCTATGGCTTGGCATGGCAGATCGTGATTTTTTGCGTTGTTTCTATCGCGCTCATTCCTATTAGCAGAAATTTCGCGAGGCGAATCTCCAATAGTTCGTTGCCGCAGGCCGGGGTAGACGCTCTTATAGGATTGGAAGGAATAGTTATTGAGACAATCAGGCCTGCAGAAAGTGTCGGAAAAGTGAAAGTCGACGGGCAGGTCTGGATCGCGGCCGCTTCGGATATCATAGAAAAAGGGACTGCCGTAAGGATCTTGAATGTCCGCGGCGTGAAACTGGAGGTTGAATTAATACTTAAGAATGGAGGATATAATGATTGATGCCGGATTAGGCGTACTTTTGATTGTAATAATATTTTTTACATTTGTAATGGGAGCAATGTCTCTTCGCATAATAAGGCCCTATCAGAGAGGGCTGGTTGAAAGGCTCGGACGGTTTCACAATAATCGTAATCCCGGCCTTAATATGATCATTCCGTTTTTAGAAACGCTTAAAAGAATTGATATAAGGGAGCGGGTATTGGATGTCCCCTCGCAGTCAATAATCACAAAAGACAATGTGGTTGTCGAGGTTGATGCAATAATATACTGCCAGGTTACGGATCCTTTTAAGGCCTATTATGAGATCACTGATTTTATTACGGCCGCAGTAAAACTTGCACAGACAAATCTTAGGAACACTCTTGGCGAAATGGAACTCGATCAATCGCTGACCTCCCGCGATGTTATTAATGAACAATTGCGGGATGTGCTGGATGCCGCAACCGACAAATGGGGTGTAAAAGTCAATCGTGTGGAGATCCAAAGGATCGATCCGCCCCTTGATATTACGCAAGCAATGAGCCGCCAAATGAAAGCCGAGCGGGATAAAAGAGCCGCTATCTTGGAGGCCGAAGGCGTTAAGCAGGCAGAGATTACGAGAGCCGAAGGGTCCAAGCAATCGGCTATACTTGAGGCCGAAGGTCAAGCCGAAGCCATAAAAAAGGTTGCGGATGCCGAAAAATATCGTAAAATAGCAGAAGCGGCAGGCGAGTCGGAGGCGATAATAAATGTATTTTCCGCTATCCATAAGGGCGCCCCGAACGATAAGCTGATTACTTTGAAATACCTGGAGGCTCTTAAGGGAATGGCCGATGGCAAATCATCCAAGCTGTTTATTCCTTATGAGGCCACAGGCTTGCTTGCTGGGCTTGGCTCAATCGCTGAAATGTTAAAACCGGAAGCAAATAAAAGCTTGAAGACAGCTTCCGGAAGCCGAGAGGAGGAAAATGGCACAGCTTAAGACTTTACTGGCGGGCAGACGCCTTACTTATGTATCACCTGATATGACCGTAACCGATGTCGCCTGCAAAATGTCCGACGCTAAAATAGGTGCCGTTGTGATATTGGTAGATGGCGAATTAAAAGGGATTTTTACAGAAAGAGACCTGCTGAATAGAGTCATTAGTGCGGGGAAAGATCCCAAAGCCGTCAAAGTTTCAGAAGTTATGACCACAAATGTGTGCATTTGCGATGCTGACGATTCTTATGAAAAATGCCTTGCTCAAATGAAGCAGATAGGCTGCCGTCATATGCCTATAGTCGAAGAGGACAAATTAATCGGGATTCTTTCTATTCGCGATCTCTTAAGGCACCAGATTTCCGTTAAGGAATCCGAATTGAAAATGATGAATTCTCTTTACCGCTACCAGCCGCCAAATATGGAAATGTAAAATATTTGCGCGAGAATTGTTAATTTATTATCTTTAACGGATAGAGGGTGGCCGGGCGCGGCATAATTGCGGAAAGGGGATGTATGCTTTTCCCTGAATGTATTAACATTAAATGAGGGTTAAAAAAAGAATACTGCGATATTGCCTGAGATTCTTATGACAGCGTTGAAAATGATAAAGCCCATCATTATTTTATTTTATTTTGTATTTGTAATTTCTATAGCGTTTGGACAGTCTGAAACTTTAGGCGCTGATTCTTTACAATTACGCGAAGAGATATCGCTAGCCAATGATTCAGGCTTGGAACATGGGCCGCCCGCAGGTTTGTCGGCGTTTGATCGGCCTAATGACGCGGGAAGCGCAATCTCGCTTGGCTGGCAAAAAGCGCCCGGCGACGATAATGATCATAAGGCCGTTTTGGGCTATTTGCTTTATCGTTCCCGGACTTCCGAGGGTGAATTCGAGTTGGTTACAGTTCTGCCGCCGGGTTCAATTAGTTTTACCGATTCCGATACTCTGTTAATCAATGGAGAAAAATATTTTTACAAATTAGCCTCGGCTTATGAAACAGATACTTTACTAAGCGTTGTGTCCCGGGCCGCTGTCCCGAAGCCGCAGTTTTTTAATACAAAACTGATACCGATATTGATATTTATGTTCCTGTTCTCGGGCGCCACCATATATCTAATTATGCATGCCAGAAAAGGGAGAAAGCTTTATGTACGCCCCATCGCCGGCATTGACGCGGTGGATGAAGCTATAGGGCGCGCCACAGAAATGGGCAAGCCAATACTTTTTGTTCCCGGCTTGGGCGAGGCTTCCCGGGTTGCTACTATAGCGGCTTTTACAATTCTAGGAAGAGTGGCCAAAAAGGTGGCCGAATACAAAACCAGGATTATCGTGCCGAATTATGATCCTGTTGTGATGACTATTTGTCAGGAAGTCGTTAAGGAAGCGTATTCATCCGCGGGCAGGCTCGACGCGTACGACCAGAATGACATATATTTTGTAACACAGGACCAGTTTCCATATACCGCCTCCGTAAATGGAACCATGCTTAGGGAAAAGCCGGCGACTAATTTTTATATGGGAATGTTTTACGCCGAATCCTTGATTCTGGCCGAGACCGGGTTTGTATCCGGTTCAATTCAGATTGCCGGAACAGACCAATTGATTCAGATACCGTTTTTTGTAACGGCATGCGATTATACTTTAATGGGCGAGGAACTATATGCCGCCTCAGCTTACCTGTCGCAGGAGCCTCAGCAATTGGGGACATTAAAAGCTCAGGACTGGGGGAAGGTCGCGGCTGTAGCGCTAATGCTCGCGGGCATCCTTGTTTATTTAATCAGCACGGATGGCGGAAACGCATTTTCTACATGGGTAATAGGGGGATGATTTTAATCTGATATGAGAAGAGAAGTACCACTTACGATAGTATTTATTTGCGGCGCGTTTATGGCGCTTCAGTATTTTATTCCGCATCACGTATCGGCAACAGTTTACCAATACGCCCTTAACTGGACTATTATAATCGGCATATTTACGCTGGTTGTGGGAATCGGGTCATTAGTTAATCTTCATTACGACAGAATATCGCGGAAAAAAGAAAATTGGCGCTATTCTATAGTTACTCTCGCGGCGCTGGCCTTTATGACAGTTTTGGGATTGGCATCTCCGGGGGCTTTACAGGACCCGAAGAGCCTTTTTATGACAATGTATTTTTATGTATTATCTCCGGTACAGGCTACTATGTTTTCGCTTCTTGCCTTCTTTATAGCCTCCGCCGCTTACAGGGCGTTTAGGGCCAAGACGGTCTTGGCAACGCTTCTTCTGGTCTCCGCTATAATAGTTATGCTGGGAAGAATACCGGTCGGCGATATGCTTACGGGCGGGCTTCCCGAAGGTCTGCAGTTTTCTAATATCGCGAAATATATACTTGATTATCCTAACACTGCCGCCAAAAGGGCGATTTATATCGGGGTTGGTTTGGGAGTTGCCGTGACATCTCTGAAAATTATTCTCGGAATTGAGCGAACGTGGCTTGGGGGAGGAAATTAATGTCCGCTAATATTTGGCAGAAACTCCTAAATTTGGACAGGCGTTGGATATATCTCGTAATAGGAATGGCAACGTTTTTCCCCATGTTATTTGCTATTGATTTATCGGTGCAGGTCACTCCCGAAGTGAAATCGGTTTTCGATAAAATCGAATCGTTGCCGGAAGGCACAGTTATTATGGTGCCTATGGAATATTCGCCTGATACTATGGCGGAACTTCAGCCGATGGCTAAAGCGGTTTTGAGGCATTGTTTCTCCCACGGACTGAAAATTATTTCTACGGCTCTTCTG
>CAZKYQ010000116.1:0-8620 GCA_964556975.1 uncultured Ignavibacteria bacterium | reverse complement strand
GTCTACTTCCCCCTTGACTTTGCCTTATCCCCTGTCTATCTATTCCCCATTATGAAAACAATCCAAACCGGAGGAGATATGAAAAAATCGGTTCTTATGGTTGTACTTGCCCTGGCTGTCTTATGGTCCGCCGCGCTTGCGGGCGAGACAACATTCTATACTCTCGATAACGGCATGGAGGTAATCCTCAAGGAAAGCCATGCCGCCCCGCTGATATCCTCGGTGGTGGTTGTCCGGGCAGGAAGCAAATACGAAAACGATGCTAACAATGGTTTCACGCACCTGCTTGAGCACATGCTTTTCAACGGCACCGAGACCAAAACCCGCGAGGACATCAACGAGGGGATCAAGGATTACGGCGGGTATATCAACGCTTTCACCCGGCAGGAGATGACCGGCTACCTGGTGGTTATGCCGAAGGAGTTCATCGAGCAGGGGATGGATATCCAGTCCGACCAGCTTTTCAATTCAACCCTGCCCGAGGACCAGTTCCCCAAGGAACGGGATATCGTGGTCGAGGAGATAAAAAAGGACAACGACGTAGTAAGCAATATCGCTTATGATTATTTCAATTCGGTGAAGTTCGCGGGCACGCCATACGCCCGTCCCGTTATCGGGTACGAAGAAACAATCCGCAAAGTTGCCCGCGGCGAGGTTATGAGTTATTACAAAGCTCATTATGTCCCCAACAACATGACAATCTTCGTTTCCGGGGATTTTGAAACTCCGGCAATGAAAAGGCTAATCAAAAAGTACTACGGTTCCGCGCCCGAAGGCAAGCTGTCCAAACCGGAGAAATTCGCCGTATCGCCGCCTTACGGGACTAAAATACATATAAGGAAACATCCGACAAAAGTTACCTATATTGACATATCATTTTCCGCGCCGCTTTACAATGAAAGCGATTATTTCGCCTATGACGTCCTCTCGCAATACCTCGACTCGGACGCTTCGCCGTTGAGCAACGCGTTGACAAGCGGCGACAGTCCATTGGCCACCATGGTTTCGGTTGGCCTTGACCTGCAATCGGAATTTACGATGATGAATATTTCGGTCAGGACTAACAACTCGAAAAATGTTAGGAAAATAGTAAACACTACAGTAGATATCCTAACAAAGCTAACAGAAAAACAATTCAGCGAAGCTGATATCAGGAGGGTTGTGATACCCAACAAGGTCTATGAGATTAAGCTCGAGGAGAAGCTTCATTACTACGGCATAATGAAAGCGCCCTACCTTGCGACCTGCGGATATGAGTTTCTGGCGAATTACACGGACAACCTCTCAAGTGTTACCACGGCGGAACTAAACAATGTCGTGGACAAATATTTCTCGGAGCCGCAATATATCGCTTGCGCCTTTGCTCCTGACATGAAAGGAGTGAAAAAATGAATAATTCAAAATCAAAAACCGCGCTAATCAAATACTCATTTCTGGCAATAATTTCAACTGCCTTGCTGTTCAACTGCGGTTCAGGTAAAAAGGATTATAATAAATTTGTGCACGAGGTTCTTCCCAACGGCCTCGATCTCATAATAAAATATAATCCCGACAGCCGGGTATTCGCTATCAACATCCTTGGCAAAAACCGAAGTCTTCTTGAACCCGAAGGCAAAGACGGCATTACCGATTTTGTAAACAGAATGCTTGTACTGGGCGCCGACGGCATGGATAAGGACGCGGTTCAAAACGCGCTTGATGATATCGGCGCGGCCGTAACCCCCAATGATAATCCGTATATCCCTTATGATGACAGATACACCAGCCGAGCCTATTCGTTTATCAAATTTGAAACAATCGATGAGTATGCCGAGGAAGGCACCAGGCTGTTAGCCCGTATCGTTGCCAAACCGGACTTCCCCGAAGATGAGATTAAGAATACATCTCAAAAGGTCATGGGGCTTCTGGGCATGAAATCGGGATCAACCTATCAAAACGCTCGCGACTTATTCTATACAAACATATTTGCTGGCGGCCCGCTAACAAAGCCTGTTCTTGGAACTCATAGAACCGTAATGGGATTCACGAGAGACGATCTAATTGCTCATCATAAAAAATTCTATGCGCCCAACAATATGATTATGGCGGTCGCGTCCAATATCGATCCCGACACGATAAAAGCATGGATACTTGATACGTTCGGGAAGATGGAAAAAAATGATTTCAATTATTCCGCTATGCCAATACCGGAAAAGACAACAGGCATGGTAGAGGTCCACCATGAGATGGATAAAGAGCAGATGTATATCTACATGGGCTGTTTAGGTCCCGGACTGAGCTCGCCGGACGCTCCCGCGATACATATGGCGGCATCGATTATATCAACCCGAATGAGAACCAACCTTCGAGAGAAACAAGGACTCGCTTACTCTGTCGGCATGGGCGTGAATTTTATGCAGGATTTCGGTTGGCTGATAGCGTCAATGGGAACCGGGTACGAAAACTACGAAAAAGCCCGGGACGGAATGATCGCGGAGATCAACGTACTTAAGAGCTCTATTCCAACAGAGGATGAGCTTAAAAAGGCGCAGAATTCCACTTGGGGATCGATGCTTCTCGCGAGAGCGTCAAGGATAAACCAGGCATATTATATGTGCAAGAATGAATTCCTCGGCGTGGGTTATGATTATCAGGACGATTACCTTTCCAAAATCCGCCAAGTAACGCCGAACGACATAAGGCGCGTTGTCAGTGATTATTTCGATACTGAAAATATTGTAATAGCCACAGCGGGCAAGAAACCAAATTGATATTATTTAATAGTTTCTTTTAATTTATCCAATTCTGAATTAACAAAAAGCTCCCGTCCCCCTTTGGAAATCAGATAACGGTTTCCGGGGGGCGGGATTTTAAATTCGTTCGGACTTACAACATAAAGCGGAATGTTTAATTCTAATGCCGTCATTCCGGCATTTACCGACCCGCCTTTTTCACCGGCTTCAACCACTATGACGCCTTTGGAGAGGGCGCATATCAGTTTATTACGAATCATCGCGAACGCGGAACGCCAGACGCTATTGGGATGAAACTGGGAAACAACAAGCGCTTTATCTTCGGGAAAATCTAACGTCCCGGATTTTAAAAAATGATTAATACCAAACGGGGCGATTAAAGTTGTCGAAAGCCCCATATCTATCGCGGAGGCGTGTGATGTTCTATCAATTCCCTTAGCTCCGCCAGAAATGATTGAAATGTTTTTATCATTAAGGCCCTCCACAATACTTCTTGCTAATATTGTACCATTCTGAGAGGGAAACCTGGTGCCGACTATTGCCACTCCCGGCTTTAACATGTTCTCAAGATTACCGTAGCAAAACAAAATCGGCGGCGCGTCCTCATTCAATATATCTTGTATTCCTATAGGGCAATATCTTGAGGATAGCGTAATAATATCAGTTTCCGATTCGATCAACGCATCATATTCACACTTTACAGATGCAATATCCAACGCCTTTAACGCTGCTATATCGCTTTTGTATAATCCCGGCAGATATTCATCAATTTCATCGGGGGTGAAGTCAATAATATCCAATACTGCTTTAAAGCATTGGTTTTCAGATTTTAAAATCCTGTTGATTTTTCTATTTCCAATACCGTTGACGCTAAACATTAAATAGATATCAAAATCAGAAAATTTGGTCATCTTTTTACCCTTGTCTTTGTAATAGTCAAAGCATAGATAGCATCTGCTTTACCATCGGATTTCAATGCTCTTGCCGCCTCCCGCAAGGTTGCCCCTGATCGGTAAAGATCATCAAGTAAAAGCACAGTTTTCCCTTCCAGTTTTATAGACCTCGCGGAATATAAGCCTTTCACGGCTTCGGATCTTTCAGCTCTGTCTTCTATAGATTTCAGCGGAGGGCTGTTTTTTGTTCTTCTCAATTCGCGTGTTAATACTTTTATATCCAGAAGTTTTCCGACCCGTTTGCCAATAGAGCGTACAGGCTGAATAAACAAACGGAAATTCGCTGGCGGAACCGTAACTATAATATCAATATAATTAGCTATTTCCTGCTGTCTTAAAAAACAGGCCGCTGTCCGGGCAATTGCCCCGATACGCCACCAGTGCTTTTTGTATTTTAATTTATATAATGCTTCTCCCAGATCGGTGCGATCAGTTTTAAAAAATCCGGCGGCCTTATCGTACCTGCTTGAAATAGTATGATAATCCAGCGCCCATCCGAATTTCCAATTTCCAAAAAGCCGCATCGGATTGAGCCGTATTATCGGTTTTGCCATATCTCTCTCATCTCCTGAAATAAAACCATCATAAGATGTCAGAACCTGTCAGTTATAAAAAATAATAGTAACGCGTTAAGAATTCAATATAAAGAATCGCGGCCAATCAAATTACATTATCTGAGAATACTCAAAATTCATCTCATAATCGGCAAAAATTTCACCATCGATCACAACTAACGGATAAATCAGATAATTCCGGGGCTCGCTTATATTGTTTTCATCAAATACAAGATCCCGGCCAATTGTGAAGGCTACTCGATTATTATCAAGGTTCCCAAAGTAGAATTCTCTCATTTCAGGATGCTTGTTTGCCTCGGACGCGTCGACCGGAACCCAACCCAAATCGCTCGTGAAAAATTCAGCCCAACAATGATAACCGCCGATTTCGCCTCCTTTTTCCAATTTCGGTACAGGGAATCCCATTACGAATCTCGCTGGTATTCCGCTGGCCCGCGCCATAGCAACAAAAAGCGAATGAAAATCCGTGCAATTTCCGGTTCGCGCATCACAAGCGTATAATACATCGCCCCTTCCCCAACCGGTACCGCTTTTATCATAAGCCATAGTCGAGACAACATAATCATAAATCGCCCTGGCCTTTTCCAGGTCGGTTTGGCCATTCCTCAAGACCTCTTTACAGGCCTTCAAAACAGGGCCGTTTAAGGGAACAAGCCTATCCGGCGAGAGCAAGCGCGTGCGCATACGTGATGAAGGCGTATCGAAGCCCTTTTGAGAACCTCCAAGCGCCGAGACGTTGTTTCTATCTGCGCGAAATGAAAGTTTTATTTCAAATTCCTCGCCTGAGATATCCGAGGCTTCTATCTTAGCGATTTTATTCCCGTATTCATTATCCGAAAGAAACGAGTAGGGGAACGGACTTTCTATATTAACATCTGTTACGCCTTGATGCGCGTCCGACTGAGGTATCGGGAAATATACTAAAACGCTTCTTGAATTTACCGGAATATCTGAAATCTTCATAGAGTAAGTAAACTTAAAAGACCTTTTGCCCGCCTCTTCATCCACTCCACCGCAACCCAGGGCAACTGTTAAAATCAAACCGATTATGAAAATGGCCATTAACTCGAAATATCTACTCATTTATTCCCTGCTCCTCGATTTTTGTAAAACATATAGCAAAAAACCGATATCTATTCGAAATTGTTCCGGCTTCAAAAAGCACAAACCGGAAACGGGGCGGTTTGTATTATTATACTATTTTATGAACTTGCCGTTCTTGAAAAACAATTCGCCATCGGCATATAGAGCTCCACTCTTCCTGAGATCACAGATTAAGTCCCAATGAAGGCCGGAATTGTTTTTGCCGCCGGTCTCGGGATAAGACTGCCCCAGAGCCATGTGAATTGTGCCGCCGATTTTTTCGTCAAAAAGGATGTTTTTGGTGAAGTTTTTAATACCGAAATTGGTACCAATCGCGACTTCGCCCAAGAATCTCGAGCCTTTGTCCATATCAAGCATGGCGTTTAAGAATTTTTCGCCTTTGGAGGCCGACGCTTTTACAGCTTTACCATTTTTAAATTCTATCCGAACATCCTCGACCTCGTTGCCGCTATAAATGGCGGGAAAAGTAAAGCGTATATGTCCCCTTGCGGAGTTTTCAATCGGGGCGGTGAACGCTTCGCCGTCGGGGAAATTGTTCGCGCCATCACAATTGATCCACTTGCGGCCCTTGACATTATAAGTCATATCGGTATTGGGGGCGACAATTCGAATCTCCTTTTTCCGCCGGAGATACTTTATCAGACCCGCGTTGTATTTCGATGTTTTCTTCCATTCAGCGACCGGGTTTTTCTTATCGAGATGGCAGGCCTTGAAAACGAAATCTTCATAATCAGACAATGACATTCCGGCGTCCTGCGCCGCGGCATCGGTTGGAAAAAGACAGCCAACCCATGAGAATTCGCCCTTGGCGGCCCTTGCCATGGCCTTCTGCATGATCGGCGCGCCGGCTTTACGGGCTACGGCTTGTTTTTTCGGGTCGATATTCGTCAATGCCTTCGTATTAAAACTCGACATTATCGCCACCAAGGCGTCGGTTTTGCTTAGTTCATATTTCTGTATCGGCGTAATGAATTTTAATTGCTTCTCTGAGGAATATTTATAATACGCTTCCTCCAGGCCGTTCAGCATAACTCGTGTAAATGGGTGAGCGCCCATATTCAGCGCCTTTTTATATAATTCCATCAATAATGGTCCGGCCAGCGTCGTTCCGCGAAGACATATTAACTGGTCGCGCTTCAATTTAATACAATATTTCAGTAAAACATCCGCGTACTTTTCAATCCTTGGGTCCTTCATTTCACCGCCTTTATTTTTGTAATCATCATATCTCTACAGCTTTGCCAATATAAGATTATGACGCCGCAATTTTCAATGTTTTTTAAATCTCCAACGCTCATCCGCTGATTAACTTGTCTTTTTTCAAATGGAGTTTCTCTAATTCAAGATAATATTGGTCGCGTGTCGCTAAGAGATTCGTAATCTTTTGCCAATCCGATGACCCGTCCATTTCAGCGATTTCTTCTTCTAAGAATAATATCTTATCTTCGATGGATTTCATCTTATCATCAATTTTTTTTACTATTTGAGGGTTGATTCTTTTTTGTTTTTTAGGCTTTGGGGATTTTGGTATTTTGGGCCCAGCGGGTTTTTCAACTTTCTTGTTTTCTTGCTCTATTTTTCGCATGATCTTATCTTTATAATTTGAAAAATTCCCCAGATAAGTTTTTATGGTTTGATTCTCAATTGTGAAAATCTTTTCAGCGAATCTATCCAGAAAATATCTGTCATGTGATACGCAAAGCACCGTACCGTTGTAATCCGAAATGGCGTTTTCCAGGGCTTCGCGGGATTGTATATCCAGATGATTAGTCGGTTCATCGAGAACAAGAAAATTAGGTTCGCCTAAAATAATTTTCGCGATTGCCAGCCTCGACCTTTCGCCGCCGGAAAATGTTTTCAGCGGCCTTAAAACATCCTCGCCGCTGAAAATAAATTTACCCAAAAAACCGCGTATCTGCCCTTCCGTCCAACCTGACTTTATCATTCGTACTGTCTGCAAGGGGTTGGAATTCAGATCCAGGTCCTCCGATAATTGGCTGTAATATCCTATGGAGGTTTTTACGCCGATATCCAGATTGCCAGATAAGGGCTTTATTTTCCCGGTTAAAAGCCTCAAAACAGTCGTTTTCCCCGAACCATTGGGGCCGAAAAACCCGATTTTTTCGCCTCTTTCAATTTCAAATTCAAGGTTCCTCAAAAATGGCGCATCATCGTATGAGAAACAGGCCTTTTCGCATTTCAGGACAATTCTGGTGGATCTTCCGGCGCCGTCAAATTTCAATTTAGATATCGTTTTCTCAGACGACGGCTTTTCAATCAGCTCCAATTTGCCAAGCATTCTTCTGCGGGATTGTGCCTGCTTTGTCTTTTGCCCCGCAATATTACGGCTGATATAATCTTTGGTCTTTTTTATAAATTCCTGCTGTGCCTGAAATTCCTTTAAGCCTGCAAGCAAACGCCTTTCTCGTTCTACAAGAAAGAATTTATAATTTCCGGCATAGGTTGAAATTCTTCCATTATTCATTTCCCAAACAGATGTCGCCGTATTCTGAATAAATGTCCTGTCGTGCGAAACAAATATCACTCCGCCTTTTTGCGATTTCAAGTAATCCTCTAAAAATTCAAGCCCCGAAATATCGAGATGGTTTGTCGGTTCGTCCAAAAGCAGCAGGTCGGGTGAATTGACTAAAATCCTCGCGAGGGCCGCGCGGTTCCTCTGCCCCCCCGAAAGCGCCTCGAGACCCATCTCAAACTCGCCCGGAAGAAACCCTAATCCGGCTAAAATTTCTTTTGTTTTCGACTCCATTTCATACCCGCCCGCGGATTCGAATTTACTTTGGAGTTTTCCCAATTCAACCAGCAAGGATTTATTATCTTTTTTCAACGCTAACTCATTATGAATATCACCGATTCTGCCGCGCAACTCAACAAGCTCTTTCAATCCGCCCAATGCGTAGCTGAACAGGCCGCCTGTATTAGATACCGCTATATCCTGAGCAAGGTATTCACGCCTTACAGCTTTGGGAGTTTCGATTGTGCCGGAATCGCAATTGATCTTTCCCGCAAGTATCTCCAGCAATGTTGTCTTGCCGGTACCGTTTGGTCCGAGGAGAGCTATCCGGTCGCCATTTTTAACAGAGCCAGAGGCATTCGCTAAAACAGGGCCTGACGGGAATGATTTTTTTATCGAGGAAAAGCCAATTAATATCATAACTTTCTAATCTCACCGTTGTGGCAATAGTACAAGCATATCAGATTATAATATCAGCATGAGAAATTACAATAAATAATCTTT
>CAZKYQ010000115.1:0-8680 GCA_964556975.1 uncultured Ignavibacteria bacterium | reverse complement strand
GATTGAAGCCCCCTTGAGAAAAATTCACCCTTGCCTTTGAATACGCACCACATCTCAAGATAAGCCTGCCCAATTACGCCTTCCGTGCGGACTTTGGCTTTGTAAATCAAACGCGCGTTTTCGATATCAATTTCGCCTGTCTCGTAAAGTAATACCGTTGTTGATTCAGGGGCGGCTATTTTAAATGAGCCGTTGCCATCAAAAGAGTTTGCGCTGTCAAATTCAACTCCGGTTTGGGCGATGAGGCCGTCGCTGTTTTCGATTGGATATGCTTTTAATATGGTCGGTTTCTGCGGCGCTTTGCCACATCCGAATATTATTGAAGAAACGAGAACAATAGGCGCAAATGCTTTAATTTTCATTTTTTGCCCCTTTCAATTTGTTGTTTTATAACCGTACAGACAATCAAGTCTCTTCCAGGTTAAATTTCAGCAACGGCCATCATAATAATACTCTATCAATGATCTATACTATTTATAGGATGTTAATCTGTCAAATGATTTGAGCTAGAAAAGCCTGTACATCAACCCCGCGGAAATATAGGGGCCGGAATAATCGAGGTTTTTTTATGTGTCAGGATGGAATCCTTGACATTCCTTCGGATCCGTATGGACCTGACACTTCCTTTAAATTAATCTTCTAAAAAATTATTCCAGCCTTACTACATTTTGGGCTAACTTTCCCTTTGGGCCCTGAGTAAGTTCGAATTGAACGCTGTCTCCTTCGATTAATGACTTGTATCCATCCGCGTTAATGGAAGTATAATGCACGAAAACGTCATCTGCGTTCTCCATGCTTATAAAACCAAATCCCTTCTTGCGGTCAAACCACTTAACTTTACCGACTGTCATCACAGGGCAACCTCCAGATAAAATTGTTGCGCCGTCAAGCGGCCTCACTTGACGGTAAACTATCGGGTCGGGCGACCCGACAGCAATAAAACTATCCGCTATGTTTTAGAAGAACATTTAATGCGGCGCCTTTGCCGTCTCTGGGAATCAATAAAAACAGACAAGCTTTACCAGTCAAGATATTTTTCAAATTTCAGAAATAACCGCAATGGCTTGCAATGGAATTGTAGGGCGACAAGTCAATTATTGAATGCATGCTAATTGTATCATTTATTGTCGTGCCACCCCACAGCAATGGGCAAAAAACATCGAACGTCATCGCGAGGAGTCCCGCCTTTGGCGGGACGACGCGGCGATCTCATTTTTCTTCTGGTTGCCAAGCGCCTGCTTGGCAACCCCAAAGCCTGACAAACAGCCTATCACTTTTATTCCTATCAAATGAAATTCAATAAGTGAATTCCAAATGAATCTAAAGTGATACCTGACTGAATTCTCATATTACATATTTCTCTCAAAAAAGGAGGCTGTTTGAATAGGATAATATATGTTGACCCGGAAATCATTGACATTTTGAAAATCGCGCCATCTCCGAATCCCGATCCTGAGTTGGCGGCGGCTGTCGGTTCAGCTTTAAAAAAGCTCGAACCCGAGTTGACTGAAATAATACGTGAACGGGTTTATGAGGGCCGAAAAATCAGCGAAATCGCGTTAAATCTCAACAAATCTGAAAAAGATATTATAGCGTTGCTTTACGAGGCAAAAAGACAGCTGAAAATTTTGCTCGCTGATTTTGTTAAACAAAGATGGGGCATTGAAACTAAAGGAAACTGCCGGATCTGCGCTCATGCCTCAAGGGAAATTATAGAGAATATACTAACTATAAAAAAAGAAAACGATTCATGGAGGCAGATTACGGCGAAAATTCAAGAGGCGACCGGCGAACGGTTTCATCCACCGCAGATTTTAAAAGCTCATCTTAAACACATTAAAAGGGGCGAATAAATGTCTGAAGATAAACGACACTTACAACTCAGGCTCGATCCTGAAATTAAAAGCGAGCTTAACAGGCTATCAAAAAAACATAAAATATCGCTGGCTGATATTGTTCGCGGAGCTTTGTTTTTCGGGCTGCCGGTTTTTGATACGCTTTCCGAACTTCAAAATGACTTGGTAAACAAGCTAATAAAAAACCTGAAAAAAGAAGCGAGAGCTGGAAGATAATCTATAAAATGGGGCAGAAAAAAGCTCGTGTTTATGCGTCAGGATGGAAATGATAATGACATCCTGACGCCGCTGTTGCCCTCAGGATGTCGTCAAGCTCCATCCTGATGGATAAATTTGCTCTTAATTGCTTGATGCCAGTATCTTCTCGAAACGCTCCAGCTGTTTTTTATAGTAGCTATCATCCGGGTTTTGAACCATTGCCATTTTAATTAGCTCAACCGCTTCATGGCAATTGTCCGAAGCGTTACAGATTTCAGCCAGGGTATCTAAAAACATTGCCTTTTGTTTGCCCGGAGTAGCAAGCTTGACAGATTTGCGCGAAAGTTTTTCGGCTTCCTTAAGGTTGACTTTATTTTCAAAACACCACCAGCAAAAACCGTTCAGATCGCCGGCGCTTACGAGCCAGCCTTCAGGCATCGTTTTCCTTTTGAAGCTTACTGCCTGTTGTAGGTCTTTTGAAATATAAAGGCTGTGAGATACCATCAAGCGGGCGTATTTTTTCTGATCAGCGGAATCTTCACTGCCCTTAACCGCCTTTATACCGGCTTCGAGATATGGCGCGGCCATATCTATCTTGTCCTGTTTTTTGGCCAAGTGTGTCATTCCTGCGGCCACCCCGTATTTATCATCGGAAGTTGCTCCGTTAGAAGCCAAAACCGCATCCGCCGCTTTTATTGCCTGCTCGAAAGTAAATAATTCTTTTCCAACGCCATCAGACGTATTATTGAAAATCTCAAAGGTATAGTCTTTGCTTTTGTCCGTGTTGATTTTCTGGGCTATGGTATAATATTTTACAGCGTTTTTGTATTCATTGAGAGAGGCGTTGTATCTGCCCAGCGTTTCGGCGTCCCCGATTGTAGGATTTGCTTCAAAACGGCTTTCTTTTTCCGAGATAGGCGAAAGGTCCCTGAGTGCGCTTTGCATTGTGGATAATAGATAATCCTTGCTGTAGCCAATCCAGCGGTCCAATGGCTGGCCTTGCCCGTTTAGCATGATAAACGTTGGGTAGCCTTTAACCGTAGAGTTTTTGGCAAATTCTATGCCCTCGCCTTTTTCCGCATCCAGTCTGTACAGCACGACCGGTTCGAGCGAGGCTTGAATATCGGCGTCATCGTTCACCGCACGGGCGAACTTTTTGCAAGAGCCTCACCAGGTCGTAAAAACGTCAACTAATAGCGGCTTATTTAGCTCGGCGGCTTTGGCTTTGGCATCGTCCAAAGTTCCGGTAAATTCGACCGCATAAGCCGAAGATCCAACTGCCAAGATCAGCAACAACGCCATAAATAAAGTTTTTTTCATCTGCTTGTCCTTTCAGAAAGGCTTTATTTTTTAATCAAACATTAATTTCAATAACTGCAATTATTAACATACTTAGAGCCGAATTAGTTTCGCGGAAACCCTCTAAACAAGTAACCGCTTCTATTATTCATTCTTCCATTAAATAGGGGTATGGCTTCTATTTATGCAAGCCTTATCATCATATTCATAAATCTTTTAGAGTTTTACTTGTGGCTTGTTGAACTAACACGGTTCCGGCGGGCGGCATGCTTTTACCGGAGGCATAAACATGATGGTTGCTGTCCAAATACCATTTACTTGCGATCAGGTCTCCGCTTCGCTCACGACCTGGCCGAATGTTTTATATTCTTATTTGTCATTCCCGAAATCCCTAATCCATACGGATCTGTATGATCGGGAATCCAGAATGTCATTGCCATATTGATGAATATTTTGGAGTCTTATTTACGGCTTGCCTGAACTAATACAGTTCCGGATCTACCGTCATTTTACTGTGGCAATGAGGGCAGTTTTTGGCATAGAAATTAATAATTTCGCGGCATTCGGGACAAATTCTCGATGATATCTGGAATTTATTGTTGTATTTGGTGATTCTCCCCGCCGCGCGGCGGTAAAAATCCCTGATAATATCTTTTTTCAGCCCCTCAAGCTTCAGCGTACGCTTTTCATTTCGATATTCCAGTTCAATTGTTGATGAAGCCCAGCCCTCGCTGATTTTGAGGTGTTTAAATTTACCCCACGAGTAATCAATGATATTTCTCCCGCCCCAGAAACGTAATTGGCTAATAAGCAGGCGTTTGGCTGTGGGCAAGAACAACGCCCTTTTATTGTCGCAACGGCCAAAGGCGAGGTTTTCTTCATAGATTTCCTCATTAGCGGGAACAAGAGACCGTACGATTTTGTACTCCTTCAGGAGTTTTCTATTTGTCCAAATCCTCATGGCATTATTGAATTTTGCAAACAACAATATAACCTAAGGCCGTTTCTGAATCCGGTCAAGATATATTTGGGAAATTTTTCTAAAAAAAATAAAAAAATTATTGACAAACGAGCTTAATTTGAAAATATAGAAATTAGTGAAATTACTGCCAGAGAGATTTTGCTGGCATTGATTGTGTCTTTGATAATGCAATATTCAAGAAAGCCATTTATTCTTATGTTTTAGCTGAAGGTTTTTAATTTTAGCTTGGAGGTTATTTATGGAATGTTTGTTCTGCGGTATGGATGTCGAGGATATGCCATATCATAAGAACGGTGAAATCTATTGCAACAAGGAATGCGCTGACGCTGATACCGGAGCAGAAGATAATCTCGATTATGTGGATTTAGATGACGATTCAGGCGCTGATAATGGAGAAGATGGTTTTGAGAATTATCCTCTTTAGGTATCCCGATAAGCCCTGGGCCGGTTATTAATAGAAGAATTTTGGAAATTTAAGACAACTATATAACTTTTTTCCACCAAGGCATAAGCGATTTCTTTATGTTGTGTTTTTCGATCGCGTTTTTCCCGGCTATTTCGCCCCGTTTGACGCAGTATTTCATTCTTCCGAAATTGGACCAATGCACCGCACGCACGCTTGGCGAAATTACGAAATCCGCGGCTTGGAGATCAATGTGTTTCAGTCTTTCCTGGCTGATGTTGTCTGACCGCAGTATTACCTGCAAACCCGACGAGATGGAAGTCTCCCGCTGCAGTTTCATCGATACGTCAACGGCAATAACATATTTTGCCCCGAGGTTTCGCGCGGCCTGGACGGGAACCAGCGCCACCGGGCCGCCGTCGGCCAGAAACATATCGCGGTATTCAAGAGGGGGGAAGACTCCTTGTACGGCCGCGGACGCGTAAACAGCTTTTATTATGGGGCCGGATTTTAATACCGCTTGTTTTCCGTTTCGAAGGTCCACGGCGACCGCCGCAAAAGGTATTTGGCAGTTTTCGATTCTATCATCCATAAAGAACTCATTCAACGGGTCGTATAGCAGTTCCATCTCTTCAAGAGAAATGCTGGTCATCGCCTTAATTTTCATGTAATGTTTTTTTATGTAGCTTGTGATATCATGAAGCAGGTCCTCTTTTTTTCCTGCGTGAAGCTCTCTTAGGAAATTCAACCATTGGCCCTCGGAACCAAAACTTGTGACGAAATCACTGATTTTTTTCTCAACAAGATCAATGTCGGGATTTTGCGCGTACATTCCGCCGACAACAGCCCCCATTGAGGTTCCTACAATCAGGTCGGGTTTGATATTTTCATTCAATAACACTCGTAATACGCCAATATGGGCCAGCCCCCGAGCCCCGCCTCCGCCAAGCGCCAAGGCGAGATTAAATTTAAATTTGGCCATCTGTTTATTGTATTAAACAAATAGCATTATATCAAATTATTTTCATGCCCAAAAAATAGGCCCGAGCTATACGCGCGGGCCCATAGAAGTAGATAGATTTGATTCACTTAATGCGTATGCTTATTTTGCGCGCTTTGTTCCATGGCAAGCATTTCCTTTGTAGTCCGCTCACCCCATTTATGGATCTGTTCCACTACCTGAGGATTATCAGATGTCACGATACTTACAAAAACATTGTCCGATTCCACAGATTCCCATTTTGCGCCGTCCTGGAAAAGTCCGCCCAGGGAATTGCACATATTGCAATAATCGAACTTCTCGCCTTTGGCCATTCTTTCGCCGATTTCGTTCATCTGAACTCTGGCCTTTTTGTAAGAATTAAGATAGGCGGGATCTACTTTTGTTATAGATACAAGCCCGTTGGAAATTTCGTAATGATTCCAGCTCATATTGTGCATGAGATCGGGATCATCCATCAGGTTCTTGCACATAGCGCATTTTTCCATGTCAAACCAACTGCCGTCATCCGCGGCAGGGGCATACGAAAAAAGAAATGAAAAAGCAACTAAACAGCCTATTAATATTCTCATCGTTATCTCCTTTGATTTTATTTGTTGCCCAAAAAACAATTTCCGACCAATGAATTGCTTCAATTGCCCCTAAGAATAAATTATTTAGTTAATACTTCGGGACCTTCGTAAATACTTGAAACGGACGGCCGCCTGTCTTTCGATCTTTTCTCCGATGATTCATAAGCCGAATTTTGGCTATCTGCCATATCATCCTTAGTTGCGGAAGTTCTGGCAGCCTTTGGGCAGCAAGCCTTGGAGTCGGTTTTTGTTACATTAGTGGCTTTAACATCGGCTTTTTCGTTTTC
Source organism: uncultured Ignavibacteria bacterium (assembly GCA_964556975.1). Classification (GTDB taxonomy): domain Bacteria; phylum Zixibacteria; class MSB-5A5; order UBA10806; family UBA10806. The sequence goes on along the minus strand of CAZKYQ010000115.1, from coordinate 2,083 downwards.
AGAGTCGTTTGTTGAAGCCTCGGCTGTTTTATAAGATGCCGCTTCAGCTTTTGAGCAGGTGCTTGAGTTGTATGATGTTTTAGATGCGCTTGCCGATGATTTTTTTTCGCCGCAGGCATAGACATTTGAAACAAATGCAAGTAGCGCCGCAATAGCTACAATTCCCGCCAATTTCTTCATGGTAATCTCCTTGATTGTGCGTTTTTGGTAATGATTCTCATATTCAAGATAATCAACATTAATTTTTGTGGAATTGTTCCGGTTTTCGAGCGATAATATCTATTTTTCAATCTCCTAAATTTTTACGAAATTCAGATTTTTGTTGACAGAAATTACTTTTATCTTTAAATTGGATACCAGATGCGACATTCTTATGATAATACTATCTGGATAGTTGAAATCATTAAATGAATTGGAGGTGCCATGAAAATCCAACAATTGGTTGTTTGTGCTGTAATTATCCTTTTTCTTACCCCGGCGGTTTTTGCTGATGGTATTGAATATGTGGGCAGTTATGATTTTCTGACAAATTCCTTCGAAGTTGTGGTGAATTGGCCCTACGCCTATGTTTGCCAGCATTCCGCCAGCCCGAATTTTATCATTCTCGATGTTCAGGACCCTACGGATATTCAGGTTGTAGGGCAATTGAATGGTCCCGATTTAAGCCACGATATTGCCATTAAAGGAGACTATGCCTATCTTGCCAACGATTATAACGGATTGGGAATTGTCGACATCTCCAATCCTGCCGCTCCGGCTTATGTCGGAGGGATTGCTCTGGGAGATCGCGCCTATTCAGTTGTTGTAGATGATGGGGTCGCGTATGTAGCCGATGGCTACGCCGGAGTATATTTAATAGATATTTCCGATGTTACCAACCTTAGGGTGATTTCCAATTATAACAACAACTATTCGGCTGCCGGCATTCTGGTAAGCGGCGATATAATTTACTTAGCCGATCATTCGATTCTCCTTCAGACAATAGATATTTCCGATCAATTAAATCCTTTTAGGATGGATGCTTTTTATGGACCGGGCTATGCCAGGAAGGGAATAAAATTATATGGCGAGTACGCTTTAGTATCGGCTTGGGCTTTCGGACTGCAAATAATCGATGTTTCGGATCCATACAATTTAACACTGGTTAACGGATACCCCACGCCTGGCAACTGCCATGATGTTTACGCTAAAGATTTTGTTTATATCGCGGATTTTAACGGAGGGATTCAGGTGCTTAATATAGACGATCCCCTCAATCCCGCTCAGATCGGGAGCTATCAGACGCCAGGCAACGCCAGGGGCATAACGGTTGCGCACGATTATATTTTTGTAACCGATGAGGGGTCTTTGCAAATCCTGCAATTAACAGCGACCGGGTCGGATGAAACTGAAGCGGCTATCCCGAATAAAGTTTCTTTATTCCGAAACTATCCTAACCCGTTTAACTCCTCAACAGTTATTAAATTTCGCACAGCCGAAGCGATCTACGCGAATTTGAGCATTTACAATATCCGGGGGCAAAAGGTTGAAACTCTTATTGACGGAAATATAAACGCCGGCGAATACAATTTGCAATGGAACGCAGGCGGCTTGTCATCGGGAACCTACCTGGCTCGTTTGAAAGCCGGGGAATATTCCGAAACAATTAGAATGCAGCTTATTCGATGATACGGATCTGAATGGTGATTTGATAAAGACCAAGGTTTTAAGGATAACATAAAAAAAGGCGGCTCAAACGGCCGCCTTTTGACTTTTATTTTGTATAAACTTAGTGCGAGGAACAGGTGTTCGCGAAGGTGATATAAGCTTCATGCATACCATCAAATGAGGCCGCGACTAATTTGTTATCTTTACCTTTGCATGCTACTTTCAACTTTTCAACCGACTCAATAAGATCAGTCTTCCTGCTGTCGAATGTTTTGCGGCAGGCATCGGAGCATTTATCGTAGCCTGCGCACCTATAATCTGCCATACCTTTCGAGGCCTTAATCAGTTCCGGAAGTTTCTCCCGGATAGTATCGAAATCTTTTTCATTTAAAGCGACGTGCATCGGGTGCATAGATTCATGGAAACCCTCGAGAGC
>CAZKYQ010000114.1:0-8732 GCA_964556975.1 uncultured Ignavibacteria bacterium | reverse complement strand
TATATAGTGATTTTACAGCCGGCACCCCCATTCCAAATACGAATGATGATATTTCTCAAGCGATACTGGCGCGCTTACACTTTTTAATAGCAGATACGATAGTAGTCCCCAGATGGATGGATGTATCCGTGGCAATAAATATTGTAGATTATGCTCGCGATACTTTAGGTAATAGCTATCAACTCCCTCTGGCTTCTGGCGAATTCGGTCCTTTAACCGTAATCTTAAGAGATTCATATACTAAAACAATAATTGGTGGAACTATAGCCTATGACGATGATTCAACAAGTTCATCGTATTTGAGGCTTTCTTATGATCCGACATCGATACTAGCAGGGGGCACAGGTTATGAACTGGTTTTAAAAGCCGAATCTATTTCTGATGCGGCGGGTAATAAACTTGATAATACGAGCGACATTATATTTAATTTTACGACGACAGACAGAACATATGATAATAGCATTATTATTGATGATATTATTCCACCATCTGTTCTTTCTTTTTCCGATAATGGTTCATCTTTCACTATATTTTTTACGGAGGAAATAGACGTTTCTACAATTAATCCTGCTACCATTTCTGTATCCTTAAACAACATTGCGAATGATGGTAGTTTTTTAGTTGAGTTATTTGTACGATCTCAATCGCCTACTGGTTTTGCGACTCAGGTCACTTTTTATCCAAACGATCCTTCTCAAACCGGTGACACTGTAATAATTAGGGGTGCGATTGCTGATTGGGCAGGAAACATTAAAGGAGATGTCGATATTTACGGTTGGTAAGATACAATTACAATTATAATAATTACTCATTAGAGCCGTAGGTCGGGTTTGGTTTTCCGCAAACCCGACACATAGACTATAGAGGATCTTACAGCCCTTTCGCTTTCAGGTTCTCTTTTGAAAAGGCCCTCTCAAGTTTGGAGTTTGTAAAAACTCCGTCTTTCCTGATAAGCTTGCCGTCAAAATAAATCTCGCCCCCGCCGTAGTCTTTTCGTTGAATACAAACCAGGTCCCAATGAATAGATGAGCCGTTGCCGTTAGAGGCCTCATCGTAGCATTGGCCTGGAGTAAAATGAAACGAGCCGGCGATTTTCTCGTCAAAAAGGGTATCTTTCATGGGATGAAGAATAAAAGGGTTAACGCCGATAGCGAATTCGCCGATGTAGCGCGCGCCGGCATCCGTATCGAGGATTTTGTTTAATTTTTTATTGTCCCCCGAACAGGCCGCTTTGATGATTTTGCCTTTGTCAAACGTAAATTGAATATCATTATAAACGGTTCCCGTATAGAGCGAGGGAGTGTTGAATTTTAGAGTTCCATTGACAGACTTGCGGACAGGAGCGGTGTAAACTTCGCCGTCGGGAATGTTTCTTTGTCCATCGCATTTCACGACAGAGATATTCTTGATCGAAAAGGCCAGATCAGTTCCCGGTCCTTTTATTCGGACTTTATCAGTTTTGTTTACCAATTTTATAAGGGGATTCATAGCCCGCGACATCTTCGCGTAATCCGCGCAGCAAACATCGTAATAGAAATTCTCGAATTTTTCCTGTGATGTTTCGGCTAACTGGGCCATGGCGTTGTTGGGATACCTCAAGACAACCCATTTTGTCCTTTTCACTCTCTCCTCAAGGTGAACAGGTTTGTAAAATAGCGAATTGTTTTTATCTATTTGCTTTTGGCTTATATCCGAGAGATCAAACGGATTATCCGATCCCCGCAGGCCGATATAGGCATCCGCTTTTTTCATCAGCTCCAAATGCAGTTTTGCCTGCTTTTTGAACTGCTCGTCCTTTGCCCCGTCGATCCACTGTCTATATAGCGATTCGTCATTGTAAAACCAGAATGGGACGGCTCCCTTTTTGGTGGCATATTTGATAATTTCTTTGCCCAGCTCCAGCGTATCTTTCCCTTTAATTTCAAGATATAGTACTTCGCCTTTTTTTAGCTCGACGGAATAATCCAAAAGCTGTTTTGCCAAAATTTCGTTTCTTTTATCTTTCACGCTCCTCAAACTCCTTTCAAGGTCAAAATTAGTAATAGCCGAAAATAACGAATTCTTGCTTTCAGCGCAACTCTATCCAAGAAATTCTATTAAATATTGAAAATATTCGAGTTACGGCTAATTTAATCATTGGAAACAATAACTCTTATTGTATAGTTATCATCGATATTATGGCGAAGAATAATATTTTAAGTCTGAATTTTGCAATGCTTAAAGATTACGGAGACTAATATGTCTTATCATGAAATAAAAGAATGGATTGCCAGCCTCGAATCTGCAAGTACGAACTCAAACAACAAAACTGATTATGGCGGTATTGATAAAAACGGCCTTGAAAAAATGTATAAGACAATGGTTCTCGCGAGAAGGATAGAACTTGAAGAAAAAATTCTATTAAGAAAAGGCTTATGCCGGTTTTTCATAGGATGCGGCGGGAAAGAGCTAATTGATGTTGTCGCCGCCCGTATGCTCGGTCCTGAAGAGCCGTTTGCCGGCTATTATCGCAACAAGGCTTTTGACTTGTATCGAGGAGTATCAATAAAACAAAAGATCTATGAGGCTGTCGGCGATGTTCGCTCTACGTCAAACGGCGGGATGCTTCAACCGGCGCACTCTTCATATCCCGAATTCGGTATTCTTCCACAAGCGTCTCCTACAGGCTCGCATGCCCTTGAAGCGGCCGGAATAGGGGGAGCAATTGCGAGCGCAGTTCCCATCGATGGCAGGATCGGCAATATTCCCGGCGGTCGATTCGATTCCAAATCAATTGTTTATTGCGCGATTGGCGAGGGCGCCAGCTCATCTCCGGAATTTCATCGGGCCGTTTTTTATTCTGTCTATAATAAGACGCCAAATATTTTTGGCATTTATAATTGCGGCTGGGCGATCTCTACGAGCGTTAATGAGCAATTCCCCGAAGGAAATCCGACAACTTCATTTGAAGGCTATCAGCGGTTTGGTCTTTTGATTGAAAACATCGATGGAACCGAAATCAAAGAGTCCATCGAGAAATTCAATAAAATAGTCGACCATGTACGATCCGGCAAAGGCCCCGCGATATGCAACATCAATGTTACGAGGGAGGATTCCCACTCAGGGTCTGATGATCAAGCTCATTATATGGAGCCTGAATTGCAGAATTATCATATCGAGAATGACCCTTTAAAGAAAGCTGCCAAACAATTAATCGATGATGGCATTTTTAAACCGGCGGAGTTGGCCGCGATTTTTGAAAGTGCGGATAAAGAGGTGTCAAAGGTTTCCGCGGAGGTTACAGCCGACATCAAATATAAGATAGCTGATGATGTTCTCGGAAAAGTCTACAGCTATAATAAAGACGGGGCCTATGAGCGCTGGTCTAAGCTGGTAAAAGAGAGGGGCAAGGCCCGTCAGGAGAAATATAAAGAATTTCATAAGAAAGGATATTTCCCGACGGATGAACTTCCCGAAAATAAACCGCCCATGACAATGCGAACGGCCATAAATTATACTTTGTTCGATATGTTTATGATGACCGATGATGTAATTCTATTTGGCGAGGATGTAGCCGATTTCGCCAAAGAGGTCTTTGAAAAAGGTGAAGCAGTAATTAATAAGCTAAGGGGCAAAGGCGGCGTTTTTCTTACAACGAAAAACCTTCAAAGAGCTTTCGGGCATGATCGGGTTTATAACACGCAATTGGATGAAGCGGGAATACTCGGCCGCGCTGTCGGACATTCTTATCAAGGGCGCGTACCATCTCCTGAGATTCAGTTTATTGATTATATGAGTCCCGGATACCAGCAGCTCAAAGACAGAATAGCCACTACCTATCAACGCTCTAATGGCAGAGTTAATATGCCGATGGTTATTAGAACGTCATACGGCGGATACAAACAAGGCGCCGGGGCGATGTGGCATTCGGAGGCCAACCTCGGCACATATATCAACATCCCCGGTCTTCATGTCGTGGTGCCATCCAACGCCGCTGACGCCGTCGGGTTGTTGCGTACTGCCTTTGTCTGCGGCGACCCTGTTCTGTTTTGCGAGGCTGTCGCTCTTTATAACAGGCGCGATTGGGACGGCTACAATATCATGGCGAAATACCTTCCCCTTGAAAAACTGATTCCGTTTGGAAAAGCGGAAGTCTACAACAAAGAAGCCGAAGATATAGCCATAATCAGCTATGGAATAACGCTTCCTATTTGCATGCGAGTATCAGAACAGCTTGCGGAAAAAGGCGTGTCCGCTCGCGTTGTTGATCTTCGTACCGTAAAGCCTATGGATTGGGAGACCATACGAGAAACGGTCGAACAATGCTCAAGAATTTTAGTTGTATCAGAGGATCGATTCTACGGCGGTGTCGGCCCGACCATTGCTGGCTATATCGGCGATCACTTGTTCGATTACCTTGACGCTCCGGTGAAAATCATAACCTCAAAAGATGCCCGCGTCGCCTACGGCCCCGACGGTGATGAGATATGCATCCCGCAACAAGATGATATCTTAAAAACCGCGCTTGAACTGGCGGAGTATTAAAGATTTGGGTAGGTCGGAAGCCCTGCGCTTCCGACAATTTTCGCTATGAATTGACCACTTTATATTCGCTTAGTCTTTTCCTAAATAGGGTTTCAATAAAAATGGCGGTTTTCACATAGACATCGTCCCAAAGATCATAACTAATAGACGGTATTGTAAATTTAGATTTATTCTTATGGTTCATTAAAGTAATCCCTTTATCAAAGAAATAAATTTGAGTGTGAACGGCCGCGTTGCGAATTTGATTGTTGAATAGGGCTTCGATTATGAAGGCTATATCCAATGAGGCATTTTTAGCGTCGCTGATCAGTTTTTCGTAAAAAGAATTGGTATGGTGATCGGTTTGCCCTAATAGCGGTTCTGTATAACTTCCGTCAAAAGCAATCCCAACTAAGGAAGATAACAGTCTTTGAATCGCGGTATTTTCCCAAAAAAGACCATAATTTATTAGTTGAAGAGTATACCGTACGTTTTTATTTTCAACGCTTTGGCTTTTAAACCAGTTATATAGTTCAGCGAAATGCTGGGTCATTTGTTGGACAATTTTATCTTCATATCGAGTTGGATAATTGCTGATTTTAGAAACACCCCTTATTGCATCACAATATCTATCATAACTCTTGACCTTAGAATTATTAAACAGTTGATCTATAGCGAGAGCGATATCTGTAATAGAAATCTTATCTAATCTTGATTTGATATCGTTTTCATCCATCAAACACCCTCATATCAATATCCGTGACTGTTTTGTCGGGAGCCGGGGCTCCCGACCTACTCAAAATATAATATTTTGAAATTGATAAAACAACTTTAATAAAATCGGTAGGTCGGAAGCCCTGCGCTTCCGAAACTTTTCACTCCCCAAAATCCATGCCCTCAAATTTCTCCGCTAACTTCAGATCGAAATGCCAATCTTCTTCGGGATGATATTGAAATACCGATGATTGCTTCCATTCAAACGGCGATTTTACCATACCATGTTTAACAGGATTGAAATGTATATAATCGACATGCCGGCGCAAATCATCCTCATCTCGAATAATATGATCCCAGAATCTATTTTGCCAGACACGACCGGAACGCATACCGTGCGCCTTTCGGTATAGCGAAGCAAAACTCATTTTTATACGTTGCATTATTCTTGATACATTCTCTTTATAAGGGTCTATAATGAAATGATGATGATCGGGAAGAATCACCCATGCGATGATTTCAAAAGGAGTATTTGATTTCGTATTCGCGAGGGCCTTTTCGTATAGCTCTATATGTTCAATTAGAATAGGTGATCTTTCATAGGTTACGTTGGTAATAAAGCAGATGTCAGAATGTCGGTGGTAACGTTTTAGTGTTTTCATAGTATTAAAATCCTTTTGTCGGGAGCCGGGGCTCCCAACCTACTTAAAACGTAATATATTGAAATTGATAAAACAATCTTTATAAAAATAGGTAGGTCGGAAGCCCTGCGCTTCCGACACATATCCTACGTTGTGTATCAATTTATCTACCCCTGAAACGGATATTTATAATCTGTCGGCGGGAGGAAACACTCCTTGATAGTCCGTGGCGATGTCCAGCGAATCATATTCAGATAACTGCCTGCTTTGTCATTTGTTCCTGATGCCCTCGCTCCGCCGAACGGCTGCTGTCCCACAACCGCGCCGGTTGGTTTGTCATTGATATAGAAATTACCTGCGGCGTTGCGAAGAATCTTCGAAGCTGTAACGATGGCTTTTCTCTCCCTGCTGAAAATAGCTCCGGTTAAAGCATAAGGCGATGTTTTATCGCAGATTTTCAGGGTCTCCTCGTATTTATTATCATCGTAGAGATAAACAGTCAGGACCGGCCCGAAGATCTCCTCCTCCATCAGCCGGAAATCCGGTTTCTTGGCGACGAATACGGTGGGGTCTATAAAGTAGCCTTTGGAATCATCACAGTTGCCCCCGCACAACAGTTCGGCGTCTTTTGAATCCTTGGCGTAATCGATAAACTCTTTTATGGTGTCAAAAGCGGCTTTATCAATAACGGCATTGAAGAAGTTTGAAATATTGTCGGGATCGCCGATTTTCATATCATCGATTTGCGCCAGCAGGATTTTCTTGATCTCAGGCCAGATTGATTTTGGAATATATGTCCTCGACGCCGCGGAACATTTCTGTCCCTGGTACTCAAACGCGCCTCTTGTCAAAGCTGTCGCTACCTGGGCGGTATCCGCCGAGTTATGAACAAATACGAAATCCTTGCCGCCTGTTTCGCCCACAATTCTCGGATAAGATTTGTAATTTTCAATATTACCACCTACCGTTTTCCACATAGACTGAAATACCGCCGTGCTTCCGGTAAAATGTATTCCCGAGAGATCTCGGTTTTTAAGAATGAGTTCGCCAACGTCCGCTCCTCGTGCGGTAACCAGGTTAATTACGCCATCAGGCAACCCGGCTTCCTTAAAAACTTTCATCAGAAAATGGGCGGTATAAACTGCGCTTGAGGCCGGTTTCCAAACCACGGTATTGCCCATAATAGCGGGGGCGGTAGGAAGATTCCCCGCGATGGAAACAAAATTGAAAGGCGTTACCGCGAACACAAAACCCTCCAGCGGACGGTAATCCAGCCTATTCCACATAGTGGGCTGGTTATCAGGTTGCTGGTCGAATATCTGTTCCGCGAAATAAACGTTGTAACGCAAGAAATCTACAAGCTCGCAGACAGCGTCAATTTCAGCCTGAAAGACATTTTTATCATGGGCGAGCATTGTTGCCGCGTTTAATTCATATCGATATTTTCCCGCGATTAAATCCGCGGCCTTGAGAAATATCGAAGCGCGATCAGCCCATTCCATTGATTCCCATGTCGCTTTGGCGTCAAGTGCCGCTTTTACCGCGCTCTCAACTTCCTTTTTTCCGCCTTTATAATAATGTCCCAGCACATATTGATGGTCATGCGGAGTTGTCATTTCTACTTTTTCAGATGTCTTTATCTCTTTGCCGCCGATAAACATCGGGGCGTCAATTTTCATGCCTTTGAGTTTTGCTAATGCCTGCTCAATCTTTTCTCTATCAATTGTCCCCGGAGCATAGGAATAAATCGGTTCATTAGTCGGAACCGGGACCCTGAAATTACCCATTGTAACCTCCAATTATCATCAAAATTACACATCAAAAACTTTCTAATATTGCGAATTCATAGAAATCTAAATTCCCTAATTAGTCAAGGAAATTATAATAGGGAAAATTTAATGAATTTATAATCATTGAAGAAAAAAAATCTTCAATTATCTCTTGACCCAATCTCAACATCTGTTTTAAGCTTACAAGAACTGACCAGTCGGTCGATTTATGGAAGGATTATTATGCCTAAAAAAGTTGATAAAGAAGCAAAAAAAGATAAAATTCTTCGAAGTGCCATGACAGTTTTCGCCAAAAACGGAATAGCCGAGACTAAAATGGAAATGGTCGCCCTGAAAGCCGGAATCGCCAAGGGTACAATTTATGAATATTTCAAGAGCAAAGAAGAGCTTTTGCAAATGATTTTCAATTATGTTCTGGTTCAGATGAATTTGCATGTGAAACAATCTATGGCCGCCGCGGCAAACCCGGAAGAAAAGCTGAAAGCCGGAGTGGCGGCCTACATAGATATTGAATCTTTAGGCCTTAGCGATGCCAGCGGTTTGATACCGGAGTTATGGTCTTATGGGATCAGGCTTCGGGAAAGTAAAACTGAAATACCGTTTGACCTGAGATGGATCTATATTCAATACAGGGAGCTGTTTGGCGCCGCTCTTCGTGATGGCGTCGAACAGGGGCTTTTCGAACAAGACATTGATGTTAAAGCAGTGGCCGCGTCAATAGTAGCCGCTACCGATGGTTTTTATTTGCAATGGATGTCGGATAAGAAAAATTTCGACTTAAAAAAAACCGGTGAGATTTTTATAGGCACCTTGTTAAATGGTATTTGAAAAGAATAAATTTGCTTTATATAAAAATTCTACGGAAATATCACCCTATCGCCAGGGTGACCAAGTTCAATCAGCTGTTTTTTTAAATTAATCTGCATCATAGGCGGGCCGCAAACAAAAATTATCATATTAACTTTAAGTTAAATGGACTATCTCTGCTTTAAGCAATTTGAATTTGATTTTCTCACGATGATTCCAATTTAGAGCATTGAATTTAGTTTAATGCACAGAATCTAGAAAACAGAGGTTTCGTATA
>CAZKYQ010000113.1:4975-8873 GCA_964556975.1 uncultured Ignavibacteria bacterium | reverse complement strand
TATATCGATAGATACGATGCTTTTCTGCTTCAAGCCCACGGGACTTTGACATTGGGAAATACGCTGTGGCAGGCTTTTAACAGGACCGAGATGTTGGAGAAATACGCGAGGATTCTCCATACTACAAATCAGATTAAGAAAATCGAATTAATATCGCGAGGGGAGACCGAATATCTTCTGAATATCGCGGGACGCGAGGACCTTTTGGAATACATTGTTACGAAAGATGATGAACTTTAAAGGACACATTGCGATTGAGGGGCCAATCGGGGTTGGCAAGACAACACTTGCGGAACTACTGACTAATAAGCTCGACGGCAGATTGGTGTTGGAAGAAGTTGAAAACAACCCGTTTCTTCCTGATTTCTATAAAAACCGCCAGGGGTTTGCTTTCCAGACACAGATCTTTTTTTTAATGTCGCGTTACGCGCAACAGGAAAATATCGCGCACGGCGATCTTTTTTCTCAATGTATTATAAGCGACTATGTTTTCGCGAAAGACAGGCTGTTCGCGCAGTTGAATCTTTCTGAAAAAGAGATGGCGTTATACGATAAAATAGTATCGGCGCTTGAAAAGAATATAACGCCGCCGGACCTGATCATTTATCTTACGGCTTCAGTTAATACTCTTATGCAGAGGATAAAAAAGCGGGCCCGTGATTTTGAGAAAGGATTTGATAAAAACTACCTGGAAACTTTGTGCGATATTTACACTAACTTCTTTTTTAACTACAGCAAATCTCCTTTGCTTATCATAAAAACAGACAATGTTGATTTTTCCCAAAATAATGATAAACTGTCTTATGTGATTGATAAAATATTATCAAAAAGCGGGGGCACTGAATATATTTCATTCGATAGCGTTTTAACCGATGGTGAATAGGCGGAAAAGCATGGCAATTCTTCGGCTAAAAAAAATGGCGTTTTTCGGACATCATGGCGTATACGATGAAGAAAAAGAAAAGGGCGGCGATTTCGAAGTTGACTGTGAAATTGAGATCGACATATCCAAGGCGGCGTTATCGGATAATATTAATGATGCGATAAATTACGAGATTGTTTATAATATTGTTAAGAAACATTTGGAGAAGCGGCGGTACAATTTAATGGAGGCTTTGGCCCGGAATCTCCTGGATGAGATTGTTAAGATTCCCGAAATTTCCAGCGTTAATTTGAAAGTCAGAAAATTAACGCCGCCGATACCGGGGCGCATGGATTACTTTGAGGTAGAACTGTCCGGTTAGGATAGGAGGATTAAAATTGGCTGAAGTATTTTTAGGATTAGGCTCGAATGAGGGCGATAGGGAAGACAATATCAGGTTAGCCTTGAAGATTCTTGAGGGTGACAGCAATATTGAAATTACGGCAGTATCATCGCTGTATGAATCCAAAGCATTAGGGGCATCCTCTCAGCCGGATTTTGTTAATTGCGTTATCCGGTTAAAAACAAACTATACTCCGCAAGACCTCCTAACGGCAGTCAAGGCAATAGAAACGACTCTTGGACGCGAACCCGATACGCATATGCAGCCGCGTCCTATGGACCTTGATATCCTGCTGTATGATAGTATTGATCTTGACTCAATGGCCCTTCGCATTCCTCATTCGCGCCTTAATATTAGAAGATTTGTACTTGAACCGCTTCTTGAAATTGATGCCGAAATTGTCCATCCCATCACGAAAGAGCCATTAAAGAATTATCTGAAAGATGTTAATGATCAGAAAATGATAATACTCACGGACTCATCAGAGGTCTGGAGTGGGTGATAATTCAAAATACAATGATTCCGGCGGACGGGTAACCACTCGCCGTCTGAAAAAGTTTAAAAAAGAAGGCCGAAAAATCACGGTACTTACCGCCTATGATTTTCCCACGGCCAAAATTCTCGATTCTACCGGAATAGACTGCGTGCTTGTCGGCGATTCCGCCGGGACTGTCGTGGCAGGCCATAAGAACACTTTGCCAGTTACTATGGATGAGATGATTTATCTTACTAAAGCGGTGTCCCGCGGCATAGACCGGGCGCTTCTTGTGGGCGATATGCCGTTTATGAGTTTCCAAATCTCCGAATCCGAGGCTATTAGAAACGCCGGGCGGTTTTTGAAGGAAGGCGGGGCTTCAGCCGTGAAGCTCGAGGGCGGATCGGAGATCGCGCCTTTGATACTCAAAATGGTCGATTTCGGAATTCCTGTTATGGGGCATATCGGGTTGACGCCTCAATCGATCAATAAATTCGGCGGGCATCTTATATTCGGCAAAACCGAAAGACAAAAAAATTATCTGATGCAGTCAGCGCGAGCGTTGCAGGACGCCGGATGTTTCTCAATTGTACTGGAATCGGTAAAGCCGGAGGTCGCCAAAGAGATAACCGAATCGGTTAGCATACCGACTATCGGTATCGGGGCGGGGCCTTATTGCGATGGCCAGGTATTAGTGATATCTGATATGATCGGACTTTTTGAAGATTTCAGGCCAAAGTTTGTGCGTGCTTACGCCGATGTTGCCGGCGTCATACGAAAAGCCGTCACCGAATATATCGATGATGTTCGCGACGGCAATTTCCCCGGTGAAGATGAAACCTACTAACTATCAAGAATATAAATTATTGAGGCATATCACATACTTCCTTTTTATTTATGAATAGAAAAACAAAATGTCCCTTCAAATAGTTAAATCTCCGCGAAAGATGCAAAAACTGGCCGAAAAAATTCGGGTCGATGGCAGGATCATTGCGCTTGTGCCAACTATGGGGGCGCTTCACAAAGGCCACCTGAAATTAGTAGATATAGCAGTTAAAAAATCGAACGTTGTCATAGTATCGATTTTTGTTAACCCTGCGCAATTCGGGCCCGATGAAGATTTCAGCAAATATCCCAAAGCTTTCAAGTCTGATTGTGAGAGGCTGGAGAAAGCTGGAGTGAAAATTATTTTCAACCCATCAGTTGAGGATATTTATCCGCCCGATTATTCGACGTATTTGGATGTTGGCGATATTACAACGACTCTCGAAGGCGCCGCAAGGCCGGGCCATTTTCGGGGCGTGGCCACAATCTGCGCGAAACTGTTTAATATCACCAGACCGCATTTGGCCGTATTCGGACAAAAGGACGGCCAACAATTGGCGGTGATAAAACGCATGGTCCGCGATCTCAATTTGGGCATTAAAATCATCAAGGGACCAATAGTCAGAACAAAGACCGGCGTTGCCATGTCATCGCGCCATTCATACTTGACTGCCGGGGGGCTTGAAAAGGCGAAAGTGATACGGCAATCGCTTGAGCTTGCAAAGGGAATGATCAAAGATGGCAAGCGCGGCTCGCGATCAATTGAAGCCCGCATGCGAAAATTGATACAATCGGTTCCCGGCGTTAAAATCGATTACATATCATTTAATCGCTGGGATGATCTGGGGCCGCTTTCAAAACTGTCGGGCGAGATTATGATATCGCTTGTGGTTGTTATTGAGGGAGTAAGGCTTCTTGATAATGTGATTGTGAGAATTAAGTAGCTATTTCCTCTCTTAAAATCAATTGTTTTGTTTGTTGAAGCATGAGATTGCTTCGTCTCCCGCCTGTGGCGGGATCCTCGCAATGACTGGAAAAGGTACCTTTTGGGACAGCCTCCTCAATCCTGGCGCATATAACGTACTTGATTTTGGTGTTTGTCGGGAGCGCGGGGCTCACTCCCGACCTACTCGCGCCGTCAGGCGACCTGACGCCATGGACTTGATTAACTTATATCTCTATCGGAAGCAAAATCTCTACAACCGCGCCATTGTCGTTATATAATCTCAACTCGCCGCCATGCTCCTCGACAATCTTTTTAATTATTGCCAGGCCCAATCCGGAGCCAGTTTTCTTTGTTGTATAATACGGTTGGTCGATGTTCTCTAATTTT
>CAZKYQ010000113.1:0-4875 GCA_964556975.1 uncultured Ignavibacteria bacterium | reverse complement strand
TCAGCGATAGAACAGCTTATCTTCTTCAGTTTCGGCTCTTTGGCAAATGTTGAAAATTGACCGGCGAGTTCCCGCAAAACATTAATCTGGCCATCGACCGCCTCCAATGCTTTGGCCGCGTTTTCATTGCTGTCTTTTGCAAGCATCTCTTTCAAACGATAAATTTCTATGGCTATCGGGGTCAAAGGGTTTTTGATTTCGTGAGCTATTCGCCTGGCAACCTCTCTCCAGGCGGCAAGCCTCTCGCTCTCTATCAATTTCCGCTGGTTCTCATCAATTTCTGAAGCCATCCGATTAAAAGACCCCGCCAGCCGCGCGAATTCGTCATCTCCCGACAAAACAACGCGATGGCTCAAATCTCCGCTTCCAAGTTTTTTGGCGCCATCGGTAAGGTCGTTAAGGGGCTTTACAAGTTGTTTGCTTATAAGCCTGGAAAGCACAAGCCCCGCGGCCAAAACGAAAAGGATACTTACGAATGTTACTACGGTCAGAAGTTTTAAGGAGAAATTCCTGTATATCGAAAGGCTGGCTGAAACCGAAACCGCTTCGGCAACCAGCATTCCATTTTCCGAATAGTCTTTAGGAATCAATATCCCGCAACCTTCGATTGCGCCCGATTTTTCAATGGAATATACAAAAAATGACTTTTGACCGGCCTTCCAATGCAAATAACCGACTGTGGATGAGAGGCTGCCCGGCGGAAAATTATCGATATTTGCAGAATCTGAGGCCGAATAGAAAATTGTATCTTTGTAAATCCGAAAAACGAGGTCAAGTCTGTGATTTTCACGCCAGTTGCTAAGGTTGTCTTTGTTGTCCCAGGGAATATTATCTTGCAAGACCGCGGAAAGCAATTCTCCGATTTGGGTCTCGTTTAATTCCACCATAGATCGGGCGGCTTCTATGCTTGATTCCATGCCTGCCGCTCCGACCCGTGTAAGAGCGGTGTTCAGGAAAAAAGCTGATATAATCAACGCCGAAATGACCGGAACTAAGCCAACTATAAAAATTATATAAAATATTTTTGCTCGAAACGTCATTAACAATATTGTAATCACCTGAAATATCTATGTCAATCTTGATTTGTGTTTATGAAGCTTCATTTTTAGCGCTTGACTGTAAAGGCCCGATTTTATAGCCTTAGCAAATGCCGGGAAGGATGTTTAAATTTGAGGAGCTTTCGGCGCCGGAAATTGCCGCGCTTGATTTTGATAGAACCGCCGTTTTTCTGGCTCTATCTCCAATCGAAGGCCACGGGCCGCATCTCCCGCTGGGCGTGGATTATTTCGACGCGATTTATTTCGCCGAGAAAACCGCGGAATTAACGCTTCAAAAAAAACCTGATTTTGATGTTCTGATTTTTCCCCCGATACCCCTTGGAACACAGCTTTATAAACAGCCCGGTTCGGTTAGAATTAAATCCATTGCGCTATACCACATAGTTTCTGATATAGGAGTTTCTCTTGTTGAGAGCGGGTTCAAATATATTTTTCTGCTTTCCGGCCATGGTTCTCCAAAAGATATTGTGGCCATTGAATCGGCGTGCATAGATATTTCAAAAAAACGCGGCATTCAGATGCACAACCTGTCCGGTGCGCTGGCTGTAAGGTTTTTGAGAGGCGATTTTCTTGAAAAGATTTCCGCGAAACTGTCAAATCCATTATCTGATGCTGATAAAGCTTTGCTTAAAAAAGACATTCATGGTGGCTGGTGGGAAACCTCCATGATGCTTTATCTTAAGCCTGAGCTTGTGAAGGAAAATTATAAGACTTTGTCCGACAATGAAAAAACTGAGAATAATCCCGCGTCCAATCCTGGTTATTACGGGTCGCCGTCCAAAGCAGGCGTGGAATTCGCAGAAATTTCCGTTGGCGTGCTGATAGATGAGGTCGGTTCCACAATTGAAAAATGCCTTTCCGGCGCAGATATCAGTGAAGAGACGATTTCTCCTCTATATAAAATCCGCCCGCTAAGGCCAAAATTCAAGCGTCATCAAATATTGTCAATATTAGTAGTCATTAAAATTCTTGTTATCTGCTGGCTAATTTATAAATATTTTATTCGTTAATCGCACTTTAAATACCGTCTTTATTGTCTATATTTGTTTATTTTACTAAAACAGCTAATTACACTCGATTTCCCCGCCGATATAGGACAGAAGGAGGATTATAAATGGCAGGCATTCCCGCAGGCAAGACATCATCTGTAAGAGCGCTCGATAGAAAATTTATACTACAAACGGAATTTAAATTAACTCCAAAACAGGCTATCGTAACGTCCGTTACGCTTGATGGACAGGTAATTCATAGGGTCGAAAAGTCTTTTCCGCATCCTATTGATAGCGAGGAAGATTATCGCGCCGCGGAAACGGCTATTATGGCACAGCATGAATCTATCGCCAAAAAGATAATTGCCAATGGCGCTGATTTCATAAGGCAAACCAAATCCATTAAGATTTCCAGGACAGACAGGCTCGGTATAATACCGGGGATTTCTTATGTCGCGAATGTTGCGTCCAAACTGGAAAGCGAAAACCCCCCATTAGTTTATCACCAGTCCAAATTAATAATGGAAATAGCCGATGCTGTATCCTCGTCATCACGAGTCGGCTCTTTAAAAGCCGCCGCTATAATTAGCGATCAGGGCAAGTATATTTTAGATCGGATTGAGGAAGATGGCCATCTTGTTACCTTGAAAGATGAAACCGACATCGGCAAGATTATAAAAGAGATTGAAAACGGATGAATAAAATTCTGACAAATATAAGATCAGTCCCGGGAGTTTGGGGAACAATCGCTATCGATAAAAAGAGAGCATTGACATATCAGATGCTTCCGGCGAAATATGAAGCAGAGGCTGTCAAACAAATTGCTATTCCCACATTGAATCTGGCCCAGACATGCGATCGATCAATGGTTGTAGATATGTTTTTCGATAACGGCAAGGCGCGGCTGTACAACCGCGGCGAGGCCATTGTGTTGATACTTGGCCGCAATGAGATGAATTTCGACTTGCTTGGGACAATCTGCAAGGAAGCCATCCCGGCGCTTTGCAGAAGGTTTTCAAGGGGAGAGCTTACCGACAACTCGGCAGTGTCCGGCGCCAATTCCATGAGCGCCAGTTTTAACCTGCTTTTGAAGGCGATAAATATTATCGCGTATAACGCTCAACGGAAAATCGGCGCGTATCTGGTTACAAAACATCTGCGCAACGCCAAAGATAAACTGGTTGAAAAGCATAAGTTTCTGACCACCATTTCGGTTGACAATAACGGTGTCGCATGCCTGCTTAAGGGGTATCCTCCCCATAAAGGCGATGATTTACTTCAAGGGTTCGCTCACTGGGCAAATCTGTTTGTATCAAATTGCGCGTCATCAACAGATAAGCTTCAGCCTGGCGACATCCTCGAATTGACGCTTGATATTAAAACAAAGCTTGAATTAACAGGCTTTTATCAGCTTTACGCCGATATTGGAATTTAATTTCAAGATCAAAATTTCCATAATTAAAAAATAAACGGCTTGTTTTGGCCTCTATCCCCAATTATTATTATTTTGATGGATCCGGCATAATGAAAGAAGCATTAAAGATGAAGGAGCATTAAATGTTTACTTTAATCAAGCATTTCAAAAAAAATTGGGAAAAAGAATCGGGATCGACCCGCAAGATTTTCGCTGAACTAACAGATGAATCCATAAATAAGAATATTATAGATGGTCATCGTACTCTGGGACGAGTAGCATGGCATATCGCTCAGACCATCCCCGAAATGCTTGGCCATACAGGCCTGAAACCCGAAGGCCCGGCTGAAAAGGAACCGGTTCCAAAAACCGCCGAAGAAATAAAAAACGCTTATGACAAAGCAGCATCCTCTCTGCTTGAGCAGGTAACAACCAAATGGAATGATGAATCCCTGCTTATCGAAGATGAGTTATACGGCGAAAAATGGAGGCGCGGATTAACGCTGAGAATATTGACCGACCATGAAATTCACCATCGCGGGCAGATGACTATTTTGATGAGATTGGCAGGGCTGAAAGTTCCCGGCATCTATGGGCCCTCAAAAGAGGAATGGCCGCAATATGGGATGAAGGAGCCTGAAGTTTAATTTAGTTTGGCTGATCAAATAACAGACAGCAATTTCCCCGGTTTCGGATTAAGGCCGCTGGGATGTAAAAAAGCAATAGTTAGCCCCATAGGCCTTGCCGGCGGCCCATTTGGCAAAAACGAACCGACTGTCGAGTCATATCGATACGGCATTGAGCGCGGCATAAATCTTTTCTTTTGGGACCCCATATTTAAGAACATGACCAGGGCGCTTCTGGAGCTTTCAAATGAGAATCGATCGAGGCTTTTTATATACGCCGCCTGTACGTTGGGAGGGGCGAAGAAAATCCGGAAAGCATTGACCAAAAGACTTAAAATTCTGAAACTTGAAAGTTTCCCCGGCTTTATTCTGGGTTGGGTAAGAAGCGAATTTAGAGTACGAAATTCCGTGATCGAAGAGTTGCGAAATTTAAGGGAGAGAGGGCTTTGCGATAATATCGGACTTTCCGCTCATAAGCGAACTTTGGCATTAAGAATTTATAAAAAAAATGTTTTCAACATTTTTATGCTTCGTTATAACGCCGCCCACAGGGGATTAGAGGTTGATTTTTTCGATAAACTCGAACCCGATATTCCTACATCCGTAATAGGATACACTACTACGAGGTGGGGAAAACTGCTCAAAAGACCGCGGGGCTGGGAAGGCGATCTTCCCCGTCCGGGTGATCTTTACAGGTTTTCTTTGAGCCATCCAGCAGTAAACGCGGTATTAATGGCCCCAAGAAAAATTGATGAATTAATAGCTAATCTTGATGTTTTATCCGAAGG
>CAZKYQ010000112.1:5453-8931 GCA_964556975.1 uncultured Ignavibacteria bacterium | reverse complement strand
ACCGCTTTGCATTTTACTGTCAAATTGGAGCTGCAGGAAAAAAATAAAATGGCGTTAATTGATACGAGCAAATTGGCAGGGTTGAAAGCTCTTATTGTTGATGATAATGCGACAAATCGCCAATTGTTGCTTAAGCTGCTAACAAATTGGAAAATGGCTCCGGTGGCTGTCAGCAGCGGAGTTGAGGCTTTAACAAGACTTCTTGATGCTGAAAAAGCAGATGAAAAATTCCAAATCATCTTGCTTGATCATCATATGCCGAATATGGACGGTTGTGAAACTGCGGAGCGAATAAAATCCGGCGGGTTCATGAAAGATACGTCAATAGTTATTTTGTCATCGGTCCCCAAAAAAAATAATTCCAAAAGATACAAGGAAATCGGGATTGCCGCGCAACTGAGAAAACCAATAAGACAATCACATTTGTTTGCTTGTATTAACGGTATTATAAGTGGAGCAATTTATTTGGATGACAATAATTATGGTACAGCTCCAAGTTCTACCTTCGGGGAAACTGTAGAAAAGAACAAAATTAACGGCATGAATATTCTAGTTGCTGAAGATAATAAAGTCAATCAAATGCTGGTTGAAAAACTGCTGAATAAAATCGGATGTAAAGTTAAAATAGTCGGTAATGGAAAGGCCGCGTTAGAGGAGGCCGAGAAGCAGGATTTTGATATTTTATTCATGGATCTTCAGATGCCTGTATTAGGAGGTTTTGAGGCTACCGAGATTATACGCCAGAGGGAGAGCGCGGCAGGGAAGCATCAAATAATAGTGGCTATGACCGCGCACGCGATGGCTGGCGACCGTGAAAGATGTATTGAAGCGGGCTTGGACGATTATATCGCCAAGCCTATAGATCCGGTCAATCTCAGAAAGATGCTGGAGAAATATGCTTCCGATAAGAAAGATAGCCCGGAATTATCCTTGAAATATCGAAACACGAAATTGGACTGGGATATAATTTTAGAGCGTGCCGCGGGAGATACCGATGTACTCGCTGAAATTATAGATATTTTCCTGAAAGATTATCCCGTCCTTTTAGCCGATTTGAATAAAGCGATTGATGAGAAGGACGCTGAACAGATTGAACGCCGCGCGCACCGTTTAAAAGGCTCCATTAGTATTTTCGAGCAGAGTGAAACCTATAACACTGCATACGAACTGGAGAAAATCGGGCAAAGCGGGAATCTCGAAAACGCCTGTTCATATTTTGAGAAATTGAAAGAGAAACTTGATGTACTCGAAAAAAATCTTCGCCATCACGCCAAGGAGCTTGCAATAAGTTAAATTCTCCCAAAATCCTGCTAAATAATAAACATTCTGGTTAGAGATATAATACGCCTAACGATTTCTTTATACTTTAAATGAACATATTGCGTCAAACATTAGTTCGTGATATATAGCAAATTGAAATGGCAGAGCAATAAAGGGCCTTGGTTTTTATATGGAGGTTAAAATGACTTTCAATATTACGAAAACATTCGGTTTAATTGTCCTAATCATTATTCTTTTTACTTTGGGCCTGAACGCTCAGCGCCCAGAGCCCGAAAAAACAATGATAGGCGGCGAGACGATGTATACGCTTTTGAAGCCGGGAGATATTCCGGCGATATTCAATCCGGAGTTTATGACTGTTTCTCAGGCGAGGGATTATTATCACGATGAAGAGCCATTGATTATGGTAATTGACGGCGAGACGGCCAAGGCATACAGTACCTGGTATCTTGACCAGCATGAGGTTGTCAATGATTTTATCAACGGCAGGGCAATTGCTGTTACATGGTGACCGCTTTGTTATACCGGCATAGTTTATGCCGCGGAAATCGATTCGATTCATTACACATTTCAACCGTCCGGCTCCCTTTGGAAAGACGCCCTGGTTATGCAGGACCTGCAGACAAAATCGCTATGGTCGCAAATATCGGGCGTATGCATATCGGGAGAGATGGAAGGCAAGCGGCTTGAGATATTTCAAGGTTCGCATACTACTTTTGGAGATTTCAGGAAGTTATACTCAGAAGGCCTGCTTTTAACTAAGCCGGAAAAAGGCGAAAAGGGTTCGCCTTATGATTCTTATTATTCCAGTCGTGATAAATTGGGAATTTTCGGAAGAGAAAACAATTACAGCGATTTGGATGGCAAAGATATTATTTTTGGAGTCAGATCCGAAGGCAAACAAACAGCCGTATCAAAGAAATATCTCGAAAAAAACCGTTTCGCTCTATTAACAGATTATCAGCATCCGATTTTACTGACATATAGCGATATTGGCGAAACAGTTGCGGCATTTTCTCCCGGTTCTCCTTTAGTGGATAATCCCGAAAAGATTTTTGTTGAAAAAAATAGAATTTCATTACGTTCCGAAAATAGTGCCTGGGATTCCAGGACGGGAATATCAATTGACGGAAATGCCGAGAATCTAAAGCAAGCTCCCGTTATAACGGCTTATTGGTTTGCCTGGATAAATTTTTTCCCCGATACAAAATTGATAAAATAAAAAAGGCGGGCCGAATCGACCCCGCCTTCAGGAGGCAAGCGTAGTTTGCCGAAACAACTACCCTTGATATTTGCCGTCAACACCCACGATAATTGATTCTATTTCAACATCCTTGCCCGACATCTCTATCGCCTGCTGGGCAATCGCGAAAATCCCCATACAGCAAGGGACTATCATGTAGGCGACAGTAATTTTGGGGATGTTGTTGGTTTTGATAATTTCCGCCAGTTTGGGCGCGTAGGATGAAGTATCATCAAGCTTGGGGCAGGCGATAATAACTGATTTTTCTTTCAACAGATTTTTGTGGAAATTAGGGTCCGCGAATGGAACGCAATCTGCCGCTATCAAAAGTTCCCTGTTGTTGAAATATGGCGCCATAGGCGAAACCAGATGGAGCTGAACTGGCCATTGAGTAAGTTCTGAGGGCATGTCATCAGCAGGCATATCCGAATTATTGTTTTTCTTTTCAATGACCATTGTTCTCGATCCCGGACAGCCGCTGAACCCAGCCGCAGGCGCGGACAGAACTGCCGCTTCCCGCTTCTGTTCAAGTTCAGCTTTTTTCATGTTTTCCAATGCGGCAACCTCGTTGAATTCAGGCGCGTTGCGTTTAATAACTGTCATGGCATCCTGAGGGCAATCGCCCACACAGGCGCCCATGCCGTCGCAATAGCTTTCGGCAACAAGTTTTGCTTTGCCGTCTATTATAGCCAAAGCGCCTTCGGGGCATGAGGGGATACAAAGCGCGCAGCCATCGCATTTTTCCTCATCGATTAGAATAATGTCTCTTAAGGGCATAAAAATTCCTTTTTTAAAATAAGTATTTCCAGATCAGGTCGATCCGGCCTGTTTTTATCATTTTCAAGCCGGAATAGCGCATTACTTTTTTTACAAAATCCCGGTATTCGCCTGAATAGCACGGATTCGGGCAATGTCTACAACGGGGTTTAGGATCAATCGGGCAATTCTGAAGTC
>CAZKYQ010000112.1:0-5353 GCA_964556975.1 uncultured Ignavibacteria bacterium | reverse complement strand
GGGCTTTCGATATTGCCGTAAGGCGAGGTCATTGTCAAACTTCCAAGGGGAGTAGTGGGGGAGGTCTGCGAGCCGGTCATGCCATAATTGAAATTGTTTATGCAGATAACAGTCAAATCGATATTTCGCCTGGCGGCGTGTATGAAATGATTGCCGCCGATCCCCGCAAGGTCGCCGTCGCCCGTGAAAACCACAACATTGAGTTCCGGATTAGCGAGCTTTACTCCGGTCGCGAATGTAATAGCCCTGCCGTGCGTCGTATGAAGGCCGTCGGCGTCGATATAGCCGGGAAGCCTAGAAGAACAACCGATTCCTGATACGAAAACGGTCTTGTCAATATCGAAACCGATTTTGTCGATTGCCCGCAAAGAACAATTCAATACGGTGCCTATTCCGCATCCCTGGCAGAAAATTGATGGCCACATATTATCTTCGAGGTATTTATCTCTGATATTTTTAACTTGTCTGAACATTATTTTCTTTCACCGCGTCCATTATCTCTTTAGGAGTAAACATCTGGCCGCCGATTTTGCCCAGATGAATGACCTCGCAGTTGGCTCCCGCTTCTTCTTTTACCGTATGATATGCCTGCCCCAAGTTCATTTCAGGTACAATTATCTTTTCGCATTTTTTCGAAAGTTCAAAAACCTCTTTTTCAGGGAACGGCCAGTTAGTTATTAACCTGAGATGATTTACTTGAATGCCTTCGCTCCTTAATGTTTTCACAGCATAAAAAACAGTTCGCGATGTTATTCCATAGCTGACTATGCCTATAGATTTTTTCGACTTATCGTAATCCTGCTCAACCCGAATAATATTATCACGATTATCTCGAATTTTATCACAAAGGCGCCTGACAAGCCTGTCATGGTCGGATTGGTTGTCAGTGCTGGGATAGCCGGTTTCCTTGTGAGTCAAACCTGTAATATATGTATGATAGCCTTCTCCGAAATTGGCTGTCTCCGGAATTTTGGAGCCGTCATCGGCAAATGGAACAAACTCTTTTTTCGATTTCGACGGAGCGCTGCGCCATTTAATTTCCAGGTCATCGTACTTGGGTAAAATGACTTTTTCCCGCATATGCCCGATAAGTCCATCGGTCAAAAGAATTACCGGCGTCTTATATGTTTCGGCGAGATTAAACGCTTCAATGGTCAAATCAAGACATTCCTGCACAGTGCTTGGCGAAAGAGCGATCAGTTCATAATCGCCGTGGCTTCCCCATTTGGCCTGCATAATATCACCTTGCGCGCCCTCGGTGGGCTGGCCCGTGGATGGTCCCGATCTCTGAACATTGGCAATTACGCATGGAGTTTCGGTCATGGTGGCATAGCCGATATTTTCCTGCATCAACGAAAAGCCCGGCCCGCTTGTGGCAGTCATCGACTTAACTCCGCTTCGGGACGCTCCGATTATTGCGCCGACGGAAGCGATTTCGTCCTCCATCTGTACGCATACGCCGCCGATTTTGGGCATCATTACGGCCATGATTTCAGCGGTTTCAGTGGCTGGCGTGATTGGATAGCCCGCGAAAAAGCGGCATCCCGCCAACATGGCGCCATAGCTGACCGCAATATCGCCCTGTATGAATAGGACCTTGCCGCCGATAACCCGGCGGACCCTGTCGAATTCCTGTTTATTAAAGGGTCTTGCAGGTTTGTATTTCGAATCGTTTAGCATGAAATAATTACTTCTTTTTATTTCTCAATACGGCTGACCCAAGTTTGTAACCTTCATCGAACGCCTTTATATTTTGCTCAAGAAATTTCTCAGGTACGTTTGCCTTAACGGCTTTTTGCAAATTTTCTTTGCTTACAATTTCAGTAATTGCGCAAACGCTTCCGAGCATGACAATATTCGTGAAAAGCCTGTTGCCGATCTTCTCAGCGGTTTTTGTCAAAGGAAGCTTGTAAAATCGGCCCGCCGCGTTTGGCTTGTCGGCCGTTACAAGGTCCTCATCTATAATGATTGTCGCGCCATCTTTGATTTCATCGGAATACTTATCAAAGCCCGGTTGAGAAAGGCTTACCAGATAATCGGCCTGCATGACCATTGGATAATCAATCCCCCGGTCGGAAATAATAACCTCTGATTTCGCCGCTCCGCCGCGGGATTCGGGGCCATAAGATTGAGACTGAACAGCGTTGTTGCCGTCAGCTATAGAGCCTTGGCCAAGAATTACTCCGGCTAATATTATTCCCTGTCCGCCAAATGCCGAAAGCCTGATCTCCGTTCTCAACTAATTTCCTTTTTGGCGGGTTTTGATTTCGGCTTATTTTTCATCTCGAGTTTCGCGATTTTAATGCCTTCGTTCATGGCATTCAGGTTCAGTTCCCCGGTTCCTTTAGGTACATTTTTCTCAATTGCCTTGCTCAATGCTTCTTTTGATACAAGATTCAAAATTGTATTTAGATATCCGAGCAGTACCATATTGGCCACGATTTTCCGGCCAAACTTTTTCGACGCTATATCGGTCGCGCTGATACCATGTTTTGAGATTTTATCAGGTTCTTCAATGCTATCCGGGGCCACGAGGTCTTTATCAATGATAAGGGTGCCGTTTGGTTTGAGGCTGGGGATAAATTTATCGTACCCGGGCTGTGTCAATGCCACAAGAAGGTCATATTGGGATGGTTCCAGATCGAATATTTCGCCATCGGAAATTACTACATCGCCGCGGCATTCCCCGCCCCTGGACTCGCTGCCATACGATTGGTTTTGCAAGGCTTTCTTACCATCGAAAACAGCCGCTTGTCCCATTATGTAACTGGAAAGAATAATACCCTGTCCGCCGAAACCTACGAATCTAACAATCAACTTTTATTTCCCTTTTTTGTTTTCGCAACTTGCTCCTCTGTAATCTTATGGAGTTCGGAAACATACTCCGGCCTGTCCTGGTCCTGGAGCTTGCCGATGATAAATTTGCCAGCGAGATCTTCAGCAGACATTTCTTTGGTTTTCTCAATCCGAATAGAGTTATCTCTGAATATTTTTAAAAAGTCGCTCGCGTCGCGCAGACCGATCCTTCGACCGTAATTATCCGGGCATTGTGAGACAATCTCCACAAAGCTGAACCCTTTTTTCCTTATGGCGTTTTGCATGGATTCCATAAGAGGGAAAACATGATAGGTCGTCCAGCGGGCAACGTAGCTTGCGCCGGCAGTCGCCACAAGATCGGCCACCTTAAAAGGCGGTTCGATGTTTCGGTGCGGCGTTGTTGTTGTCTTAATGCCTTTTGGAGTGGTAGGGGCGGCCTGTCCCCCTGTCATGCCGTATATCATATTGTTTACCATAAACACAGAAAGATCTATATTGCGCCTTGCGGCGTGGATAAGATGATTCCCGCCAATGCCGGAAACATCGCCGTCGCCCGCGATAACAATCACGGTCAAATCGGGGCGCATGATTTTCACTCCGGTCGCGAACGCTATGGGGCGCCCGTGAGTTGTATGAAGCGTGTCCGATTTAAAATAGGGGCTCGGTATCCAGGATGAGCAGCCTATCCCCGATACGCAAACAATTTGTTTCAGATCAAGGTCGAGGCCGTCAATAGCGTTGGTGAAGACGTTGAGCACCGTACCGCATCCGCATCCAACGCAGAAACGGTGGGGCATAATCTCTTCCCGGACGTAGTCCATTAGCCGGTGTCTGTATTCGGCCATTAAACCGCCTCCATTATAGCGGTGTGGATTTCTTCAACCGTATGAGGCACGCCCCCAATTTTAGAAACCGGCACAACATCACAATCCGCAAATCGCTCGATCTCTCTCGACAGTTGCCCGAGGTTCATTTCCGGGACCAAAATAGTATCGAGATCTTTCGCGAATTCGGAAACATTTTTTTGGGCAAACGGCCAGATAGTGATCAGTCTTAAAAAATCGACATTATTACCCTGATCGCGAGCTTGTCTTACAGCTCCAAGCGATGGTCTTGCCGACGCGCCATAAGATATTACTCCAACGCGGCTTTTTCCATTTGTAGAAATATCCTTTTCGACTTTTGTAATATTATCTCTATTCTCGTCAATTTTCCAATAAAGCCGTTTTACCAGCGTATCATGTACGCTTTGAGTTGAGACGTCTCGCATGCCGTTGGCCTTATGCGTGGAGCCGGTTACATGCACGTTTTGACCGTTGCCATAGTGGATCATGCCGGGGATAAGCTCTTTTCCACCGAATAGGTCGTCGCCCGGCTTTGCTATCTTCCTCGGCGTATGTTTTATAGAGGAGATTTTCGGCATAAAGACACTCTCCCTTATATGTCCGATCTCGCCGTCCATGAGAAGGATAACAGGCGTTCTGTATTCATCGGCAAGGTTAAAACAGTCGGTCATAAGATCGAAACATTCCTGCGCCGAGTTCGGAGCGAGGGCTATTATATTATGGTCGCCATGAGTACCCCATCGCGCCTGAAGAACATCGCCTTGAGCGGGCTTTGTTGCCTGGCCCGTTGACGGTCCCGAACGCTGAACGTTGACTATAACGGTAGGAGTTTCGGTCATAATAGCGTAACCGAGGTTTTCCTGCATCAAAGAGAACCCCGGCCCGCTTGTGGCGGTCATTGTACGGGCGCCTGTCCATGACGCGCCAATAATGGCCGCTATGCTGGCCAGCTCATCCTCCATCTGAACGCAAAATCCGCCCGCCTTCGGAAGCTCCTCCGCGATAAGTTCAGCGATCTCGCTTGCCGGAGTTATCGGATAGCCGGCGAAAAAATCGCATCCGGCGAAAATAGCCCCGAACGCGCAAGCCTCATCGCCCAGCAGGAAGTATGTGTTTTCCTCAAAGCGCCGAAGATATTCTATTTTATTGTCATTTAATGTCATCGGTCACTCATTTGTTACTATTATGGCGAATTCAGGGCAAAGAAGCTCACATAAGCGGCATCCAACGCAATCATCTTCCCTTGCCACGACCGGAACGTAATATCCTTTTCTGTTGAGCTTATCGGAATTTTCAAAAACATTCAATGGACAAAACTCAATGCAGATATTGCATCCTTTGCAAAGATTGTCGTTTATTTTAATCAGGCCGAAGCCTCCTTTGTTGCGTTATTCCCGTAAGAACCTGCTATGGTTTATAATAAAATACAAGCTTTTGCCTGGCTTATAAAATCGATTAGTCTCAAACCCTGTCCTGCATCCCTGTAAGCACAAAAACCTTTATCTAAGCTCCCCCCCGAAATATCAAACAAAACGCATTATAATAAATTTATTCCGGCTATCAAAATACTTTTTCAGAGGCCATAGCCCGGATCATTTTGTGCTTGTGGCGGGATATTTTGATTAAATAGTCCCGAAAATTTGAGTTGCCGAATTTCCGGCTAATCAACATATTAAACAGACGTGAATTTT
>CAZKYQ010000111.1:0-8954 GCA_964556975.1 uncultured Ignavibacteria bacterium | reverse complement strand
AATCAACGCCACAACAACCATAGCAGTGATAGATGGAATAAAATAAGCCGCTTGGAATATTTTATGCCCCGGTATTTTTTCGGCAATCAGAAGAGCCAGCACCAGGGCAATAAATGTTGTTATCGGTATGGTACCGAATACAAAGTAAAAAGTGTTCTTAAGCGATGTCAAGAACACCGGATCGGTTAATAGATTCGAGTAATTAGCAAAACCGATAAAATCGCCGGTTCCTTTTAGTAATTGAAAATCGGTCAAAGATAGATAAAACGAATATCCAATCGGGTAAAGCCAGAATACCGCCAAAAAAATCAGCCAGGGCAGAGTAAATAAAAGAAGTTTGTTTTTAGTCCGCATATTTTTCCGATTTTAGCTTCTTGTTGATAACGTCGGATAGTTTAACTAAGACCTCCTCGGCGCTGCCATGGCCGTACATTGCCGCCTCAATAGCGTCCTCGATATCCTGTTCGATATAAACCCAAAGGGGAGTAGGAGGAGCGGACCTGGCATTTTCCAGTTGAAAAGCCTGAACCTGAATTTGAGGGTCGGCTGATTCAAACCCGGGATATGGCGGAAAACCGAAGCCTGCCGCGTCGCAAAGCGCCTGTGAATTTCTCTTTTGAGTAATGAATCGCGCGAACTTTTTTGAAATTTCTAGTTTTTTTGATTTCGCGTTGACCGCGATATATTCGCCTCCCATAAAAGATATCCCCGTGCCGCCGGATGGTTTTATAAATGTCGAGATTTTATAGTCAAAATCGGGCGGCGATCTTTTCAGTTTCTTTAAAAGCCACCCTCCCGATATAACAAAACCGAGCTTGCCGCTGATGAAATACTCTTCGAGCCTTCTCTGGCTTTCAATCGCGCCACAGCCGCAAAGATCAAGATAAAAATCCAATGCACCGATTGCTTCTTCGGAATTCAATAAGCAAGAATCGCCATTTGCGTTTAAAATTCGGCCGCCATTACTCCATAGAAACGGGAGGTATTTTTTGTATAGCCTGTGTTTTTCTGCGGAGTTGCATCCGAACCCGAAATAATCTTCACCAAGCCCATCGATTTTTTCACAAGCCTTCAATAGATCGTCCCAATTTTCGGGGAGATCAAGCCCGGTCTTATGAAGCAAGTCCAGATTGAAATAAAGCGTTCTCGACGCTAAAAGCCATGGAAGAGCGTATAGTTTTCCGCGCCACATAGCGGGATACAGATAATTTCCCGGAAGCTCGGATTCGAATTCGGCCAAAAGGCTGTTGGAGGCGAACTCCGCTATCCAGTCCGAGCCTAATTCCATTATGTCGGGGGGGTCATTGGCGGCGAATGAGATCACCAGCTTGTCATGGCCGTTCGCCCATGTCAAATCGGTGATTTTGACTTTGACATCGGGATTTTGCCGTTCGAAATCGGCCGCGATTTTTTCTATTACAGGTTTAGTGTTAATATCAGACCAAAACTGCCAGAATCGAATCGTATTAGAATTGTCATTCTGATTTGAACAATTTAGCAGAACTGCCGCAAAAATTATTAATATAGTTCGCATATTAAGAATATTATTTTAGCGGAAGCATATATGTCAAGGATGATTAATATTCGGATGGTCTTGAAATACCAAAACCGGTATTTTAAAAAAGTGATTAATCTTGACACTCATGGAAAATAGTGATAAAATCGAGGCGGAATGAGATACTGTTTTTGCTTGTTTATCATGCTCGCGTTTTTGGTTTCGCCTCTTTATGCTTATGATTTGCGCGTTTCAGATAAGCCTAATGATGACGGAACCAGGCTTGTAATAGAGTGGGATAAACTTCCGCCCGATACTCTGGGGCAAATTGATCCGGAGACATATATCCTTTCAAGAGCCGAGGAAGATGGGGAATATATAGAAATCGGCACAATTTCAAGGCTTGATACGCCCCGTTTAAAAATAGATGAAAACCTCGAAACCGGAAAAGTGTATTTCTATAAACTCAGCTACTCCGATTCCACAATATCATGGGAATCTAAAATTGCCGGACCGTTCGCGCCGGAAGAAAACTGGTATAACACGTCAAGAACAAATGTTCTTTTGGGAATTCTAATAACCGGTACGTTTGTCGGCTGGTTTATAATTTTAAGCAGAAAAGGGAAAAGCCTTTATCTCAGGCCTATCGCCGGGCTTGACGCTTTGGATGAAGCTATCGGCAGGGCTACCGAGATGGGCAAGCCGATCCTGTATTCATCGGGAAGAGGCAAAATGGAGCGGCCAGCGTCGATTGCGAGTATGAATATTTTGGGGTCTGTCGCTGAGAAAGTAGCCTCATACGGCACTCCTTTGATATTCCCCAATAACGACCCCGTAGTTACGGCAGTCGCGCAAGAAGTTGTCAAGGAAGGTTATACCAAAGCTGGGCACGCGGATCGGTACGATCCTGATAGCATCTATTTTGTGACGGACAGCCAATTCGGCTATGCGGCGGCGGTTGACGGAATAATGGTCCGGGAACGCCCCGCAACCAACCTGTTTTTCGGAACATTTGAGGCGGAATCGTTGATTCTGGCAGAAACCGGAAATTCAATCGGAGCAATACAAATAGCCGGCACTGATTCCTCGATTCAAATGGCGTTTTTTATGGTGGCCTGTGATTACGTATTAATTGGGGAGGAGCTTTTCGCGGCCTCCGGTTATCTTTCGGGCGATCCTCAGGTTGTCGGAACCCTCAAAGGATCTGATTATCTAAAAGTTATAATAATAATTATAATCCTGTTTGGCGCATTAGTTGGATTGTTAAACCAGGACTGGTTTGTAAACCTGTTTTTAACGGCTTGATATGAGAAGATCCTTTCCGATAATTGTCTGTTTCACGTTTGGCATGGCCATGTTGGTGCAGTTTTTTGTGCCTTCAAAACTATCAAATACGGCCTACAATGAAATAACGAATTGGGTCCAGATTATTTACGCGTTTGCTCTTGTAGTGGGAGTAGTCGGTTTAATCAAGTATCATCTGACAAGGGTTTCCCGCCAGTCTAATGGATGGTTTTACAATCTTGTTACGGTTTTGGCGTTAATTACCATGGCGCTTTTCGGTTTTATCGGAGGAAGAGGAGACGAGAGTTTTTTCATGTGGATTTTCAATAACATGATGGCTCCGATGCAGGCAACCGTTTTCTCGTTGCTCGCGTTTTTTGTAGCTTCCGCCGCTTATCGAGGATTTGTCGCTAGAAACCTGGAGGCGTTATTTTTGCTGCTTTCGGCCGTTTTCATCATGTTTGGTATCGCCTCCGTAGGCAATTCAATTCCTCCCTTTTCGGATATCGCCCACTGGATTCTTATTAATCCATCGATGACGGCCCGTAGAGGGATATTTATCGGCGTAGGATTGGGTACAATCGCTGTTTCGTTAAGAGTAATTTTGGGAGTAGAACGAACATATCTGGGGAAAGAATAAAATGGGTTTCTGGAATAAATTACAGCATTTGGACAGGCGGATAATATTCCTCCTGATGTTTCTTGGATTGGCGATTCCCCTTTTGATGAAAATCGGCTTGCCCATCAGCATAACGGATGATGTTCGCAATGTTTACGATTATATCGAAAATTTGGAGCCGGGAGATATTATACTTATTTCTTACGATCACGATACTGGAACATTGCCTGAGATGGTCCCGATGTCTGACGCAATAGTGCGGCATATTTTTTCAAAAGATATCAAAATTATCGGGATGGCATTCAGGGCCGAGGGGAACGGAGTCGGCAGGCAAAATGTAAGGCGAATCGCTCTCGAATATAATAAGGAAGAGGGCAGAGATTTTGTATTTCTTGGATTCAGGCCCGAAATCACCGCCGCCATTTTGGGAATGGGCACTTCTTTTCAGAAAGTCTTTCCGAAGGATGACCGGGGAATTCCGATTGAGAAATTACCGCTTATGAGGAACGTCAGAAATTACGGCGATATTAAGCTTGTCATTTCAATTACCGACGATGACACTCCTGTTTACTGGATAAATTACGCTAACGCCCGGTTTAAGGTGAAAGTTGTCGCCGGATTAACCGCGGTGATGGCCACAACGTTTTTCCCCTTTATAGATTCAGGCCAGATGGTTGGGATGGTGGCCGGCCTTAAGGGAGCGGCGGAGTATGAGAAACTCATAAATAAACCGGGTAAAGCGGGAAGAGGAATGGACGCGCAATCTATTGCTCATCTGGTTATGATTGGGTTCATTTTAATCGGGAACATAGCCTATTTTATGAATAGAAAAGGCAGAGAATAGTTTTGAGACCTGATATTATTTGCGTATCAATTTTCACTTCGGATGGGGCCGGAATCTGGGTCGCGGCCCTGTTGACGCTTGCTATTTACTCATTTTTATTCAAGGACAATCCGGTTTACCGGTTTTCGGAAAGCTTGCTTATCGGATTGTCGGTCGGCTTTTTGGTCGTAACCGCGTTTGAAACTACTTTGATGCCGAAAGCGTTTGAGCCGGTTGGAGAAGGCATAAGTAAAATATTCACTACCGGGGGACATGGTTCTTTTACTAATTTTATTTGGATTTTGATGCCGGTTATTCTGGGCCTTTTGATGTTTGCCCGATTTGTGCCCAAATACTCATGGATGTCAAGGATCGCTTTAGCGTTGTATATTGGATTTGGAGCCGGAGCTTCGATTCCCGCGAATATGCAGTCCTATATTCTCAGACAGATAGATGCTACAATAAGGCCGTTCCTGCATATAAGCTCGTTTTGGTCTATAATTAACGCCCTTGTTGTGCTGGTTGGCCTGATTTCGACACTGTTTTATTTCTTTTTCTCAAAAGAGCAAAAAAGGATGTTTGGCAAAGTTACACGAGTCGGGACATTTTATCTGATGATCTTTTTCGGCGCCACATTCGGCTATACCGTGATGGCGCGTATTTCTCTTTTAATAGGACGTCTGACATTTTTATTAAGAGATTGGTTAGGTTTAATCTCATAGATTTTTCTTCAAAGAACGTTTGATATGATGGGAGTGGAATATGAAAAGGATATCGATAGTGTTTTTGCTGTTCGCGATTTTTTCATCTTGCGGCAAGGATGAAGTGAAAAACTGGCAAAAATACGAATTACCCGATAAGTTTTCAAATTCGCATATTTTATCAATAGACGTTAAGGGAGATTCAATGCTCATCGGAACGTTCGGGGAGGGAGCGATTTTTAGCCGCAATAACGGAGCAGGCTGGACATCGTTCGACACCAGTAACGGCCTTTCATGGAATTTCATTCTCGGCGGCGACTGGGATGATAGTTACATTATTCTTGCGACGCTTGGGGACGGGCTGAATATTACAAATGACAACGGCAAAACCTGGGAACGATTCGGATATAATTTTTTCGGTATCGAATATCTGTACACGGTTGGGGCCAAAGTAGCCAAAGGCAAAAAATACGTTCCTTCGGCCGACGGATTAGTTGTTTTTGATGACATACAGGATTGGAAAGGGCTTGACGAAAGTAGAGGCATAGGATCTCAGTATATCTATGATATGAAAATTGATAACAAGACCATCGCTCTTGGTACGCTTCATGGATTTTCTATTTCCCGGGACAGCGGCGAAAATTGGACGAATATTTCTCCGAATGGCAAATACACATCGGAGCGTGTACCGGCCTGCAAAGTGCGCGCGGTTGAGTTTAATAAAAAGACATTTTTCGCGGGTTGTGATGATGGGCTGTTTATCTCATCAGATGAAGGGAAAAGTTGGGAACTATTCGGAGAAGATTATCTCAAAAGCGATTATATCAGAGATTTATTTATAGATAGCGATTTGAATTTGTGGATCGCAACCTATAATGAAGTGGCATCATACAATATTAATGATAAAGTATGGAATGTTTATAATACTGAAAACGGTTTGCCGCCGGGCGGGGCCAATTGCGTAGCGGCGATTGACGCCGGAGAGATTTTTGCCGGTACAAATAACGGACTATATAAACTGGTGCCGGGGCCTCCCCCGATTATAGGCGAGGATCTGGTTGACGCAGAGTTTATGGAGTTTGAGGAGCCGAAACATCAATGGATGTTGCGTCCCGTATCGCCTGACAATCAAAACCTTAAGGATCAAACATATCTTTACGGTTCGACAATGGGCGGTAATTTCAGGCAGCATCAGGGAAACGAATATAACGGTCCGGAAGGTACTCCGCTATTGGCCGTAAACGATGGGACCATAGTTTATATCGATAGAAGTATTGGGCACTCGGTCTTACGATGCGACCGCAAGCAGGGTGATTTTTTTGTTTATGCTCATTACCATCACCAGCATGAGATATATAAAAGAGTAGGCGATAGGGTAAAAAGAGGCGATCTTATCGGATCAATCGGAAAAAAAGGAAATGTCACCAATGAACATCTTCATTTTGAAGTATCTCTATCCAAGATAGACGATTCCAACAGGAAAAGTAATACCAGAAACCCGGAATTATGGGTAGAACCGCTTCAGGGCACAGGGACAATAGCAGGGTCCGTTGTCGCTACTGACGGCAATCCTGTGCCGGGAGTCAGGGTTTACGGAGTAACCAAGCCTGTCCCAACCGAATCGCCGTTCTCCTTTGCAGAGACATATCAGGATAAGGTCCACTCCGATGAATCGTATAACGAAAATTTCGTTATAGGAGACGTGCCCGAAGGCGCTTATGTATTGGTTTCCGAATCGGATTCATTGAAAGCGGCCGTCCGCGTTTTCGTGAAAGAGGGCATGGTTACGCGGGTCAAATTAGAGTTGAAGTAGCTGTCAGTTTATGACCAAAGGCAATTTTTAGTAAGCGTATCCTGATGTATTGTCGAAAGTGCAAAATAAAAATGAAAGAGCAAAAAAGAAGTTATCATAAGAAGCGGAAATGGATTTGCCCCAAATGCGGGACGCCGCGGTTTCAGATCATTGGAAAAAATGGAAAAAAAACAAGCTAAGATTATCATAGGAACTTCGGGATATTCATTTGATGATTGGCAAACAGTTTTTTATCCGCCCGGCCTGCCCAAAGGCAAAAGGCTGGATTATTATAAGGAGTTTTTTAACGCTGTTGAGATAAATTCTACCTATTATAGAATTCTTCATCCCGCTGTGTTTTATAATATTGCTAAGAAAGTCAGAGATGGATTTGAATTTATTATCAAGACCCATCAGAGCTTCACACATGACAGGAAAGATATCGCAAGTAAAACGGAAGAATTTAATGAATCGATAAAGCCGGTTGTGGAATCCGGCAAATTCTATGGATATCTTGCCCAGTTTCCATTCAGTTTTAAATATTCGCAGCCGAACTTAGATTATATACTAAGGGGGAGAGGTTATTTTAATGAAGGCCCCATGTTTGTCGAATTCAGGCATATTAGCTGGAAAAAGCCGGAGGTTTTCGAGGCTTTGAGAAAAAATGAAATAGCTTTTTGCTCCGTGGATGAACCCGATCTGTCCGGCCTATATCCGCCCGATGCCGAAGCTACTACTAATATCGGATATATCAGATTTCATGGCCGAAATCCCTCCAATTGGTGGGGCGGCAAAGGAGACAGATACGATTATCTCTACTCGAAAGAAGA
This sequence comes from uncultured Ignavibacteria bacterium, assembly GCA_964556975.1. Lineage (GTDB taxonomy): Bacteria > Zixibacteria > MSB-5A5 > UBA10806 > UBA10806. The sequence goes on along the minus strand of CAZKYQ010000111.1, from coordinate 1,410 downwards.
GCTTATGAGTTGGAAAAAGAAAATTGACCGCTTGAAAAGTCAAACCGATAAGCTATATTTGTTTTTTAATAATTGTCATCTTGGGCAAGCTGTGAGAAACGCGAAAATGATGATGGAAATGATGCAAACTGAGTTGTCGACATGAACAAATTGGCCAAGAAACTCCTTTTTTATATCCTCGCGATCTGGACTATTTCCGCTGGATACTCGGCGATTGCTCATAATTATAAGTCATCGATAATCCGGTTTGAGGAAAATCCGGGGGTTTTTGAAAAGATACTCAATAAACTGGATCCGTCGGATGGGCCGAGGCTAAAGTCAAAATCGGCAGCGCTTGTTGATCTTGAAAGCGGCGAGATATTAGCGGGAAAAAAGGAAAACAAAATAAGGCCAATCGCAAGCCTGACAAAATTAGCGACTGCGATTGTGTTTCTAAAAACTGCTCCGGACCTGTTCGAAATAGCTACGGTAACGCGCGAGGATCGCCGCAATTCAGGCAGAACGCGATTATATACCGGAGAAAAATTAACCCTGTTTGATCTTTTCAATCTCATGCTGATATCATCGGATAACGCCGCGGCCAAAGTAATAGCCAGATCAACCGGTTTTACAAAAGATGAGTTCGCGGAAAGAATGAACGATCTTGCCATTGAGCTGAATCTTCCAAAAACTCGGTTTGTCGAACCGACCGGACTCGATAAGAGGAATATTTCAACCGCGTCTGAATACGCTCTCCTTTTAAGGGAGGCGATGAAATATGATAAGATTGCCGAGGCAATATCCAGCCGCAATCATACTTATAAGGCCTTAAATAGCGAAAAACAATATGTTGCCTATAATACAAATCGATTGCTTTACGGACGCACAGATATTATCGGAGGAAAAACAGGCTATATCAGGCCATCGGGCTATTGTCTGGCTTTGGGGATAGAAAGCGGCGGGAAGAAGCTCGCGGCGATAATTCTTGGAGCGCCATCGAACAATTATAGGTATCGCGACGCGATCCGATTACTCGCGTACGCGGATAAGTAAAAAGCGATTTATTTTATGGCAATTCAGGCAAATTAATTATGAAACTTGACTTGTCGATATGACGAATATATATTGACGTCCGTTTGAGGCTGTCGATTTTGGCCTGACGATCTTTGAAAAAAAGCGCCGGAGTAGCTCAGTTGGTAGAGCAGCTGATTTGTAATCAGCAGGTCGGCGGTTCGATCCCGTTCTCCGGCTTAAATTAAAAGCTCATTACCAATGGTTTGCTCAAGCTTGAGTAAATTTTCGGAGGGGTTCCCGAGTGGTCAAAGGGAACAGACTGTAAATCTGTCGGCTCAGCCTTCGGAGGTTCAAATCCTCCCCCCTCCACTTGCCAGCGTTCGATTTCGGTCGGACGAAAATGCGGGAATAGCTCAG
>CAZKYQ010000110.1:0-9183 GCA_964556975.1 uncultured Ignavibacteria bacterium | reverse complement strand
CATAAATGTGCAGATCGGGATTGCCTCATCCCGTAACCACGCCGCATATTAACTTATGAAATTATATGCTTTGTATCCAAACAACGATATTATAAGCCTTTTTCGATGAAACATGTCTTGATTACGGGATGTGGAAATGATAATTGAAAATGATGCGCTATGAAAATAGCGCATCGCGGTTCGGTATTATACGGACCGCGCAATTGTCATTTGCAGGTTCCGAATGGAACCAAGCAATCCCGATCGGATATATAGATAAATTTGATTAATATAAACCGTATTTACTAATACGGTCGCGAAGCGTGTTTCGCGAGATACCCAAAAGCTCTGCCGCTTTTACCTGGTTCGAAGACGTATGCTTTAACGCCGCCGAAAAAAGCGCCTTTTCAAAACCTGTCTGAAGATGATGATAAACATGATTGTTTGAAACAGCCATAATTTTATTAAAATTGGGAATTATGAAATCGGAGAACATTCGGGTATAATCATTCTCTATTTCGTCCAGGTCAATGGCGACCTGTTCCTGACAATCTGAAAGAACCGGGAAATGCTCTGAACTGAGAACATTGGTTTTCGTCATTACGATAGCAGTATGAACATTATTTTCAAGTTCTCTAACATTTCCGGGCCAAATATTGGCGGTTAGTTTTTCCAAAGTGGCCTTGGATATACTGTCAATCGTCTTTCCGGTTTCAACCGAATATCTATGGATGAAATGATCAATAAGCATCGGAATGTCTTCGCGCCGTTCTCTAAGGGGAGGGATAAATATCGAGACCACTTTTAATCTGTAAAAAAGATCAACTCTAAACTTGTTTTCTTTTATCATATTAACGAGCGATTTATTTGTAGCGGCTATAACTCGAACATCGACTTTTATAGTCTCGTTCCCGCCTACGCGCTCAAACTCCTGTTCCTGCAATACGCGCAATACTTTGGATTGTGTAAGCGGAGTCATGTCGGCTATTTCATCGAGTAAAATAGTACCGCCATTGCAAACCTCAAACTTACCGAGTTTTCGCGAATAGGCGCCCGTAAAAGCCCCTTTCTCGTGGCCAAAAAGCTCAGATTCCAAAAGTGTTTCGGGAAGCGCCGCGCAATTAACTGATAGAAAAGGCTTATCTTTTCGCAGGGAATTCTTATATATAGCTTTTGCCACAAGCTCTTTGCCTGTTCCTGATTCACCCGTTATCAAAACCGATGCATCGGAGGCGGCGACCTGGCCAATAATTTTCGCGATCTCGACCATTTCCGGAGAATGGCCTATGAAATCGCCCTGCGTTATTTCACGTTCACGCGAAAAAGTCTCAAGCCCTTTTGTATAAGGAGATTTCTGCATCACCTTATTTACAATGCCTATAAGCTTATTAATATCAAACGGCTTTGTTATAAATTCATACGCGCCTTTTTTCATAGCCTCGATTGCGGCCTCGGTTGAGACAAACCCGGTCATTATCACAATGGGGACTGATGAATTGCGCTTTTGAAGAATAGTCAAAACATCAAGTCCGGAAATATCAGGCAAATTTACATCAAGCAAAACAAGCGAGATTGACGGGTCCTCAATCTTATCGATAGCTTCCTGGCCGCTTGAAGCCACCTTGAGGTCATAATTAAAGCTTTCAAGGCACTCTTCAATTATGGCCGTTATTTTAGAATCATCATCAACAACCAATACCGAGCGTTTATCCATAGCAGGCAAATCTCCATCCATTTCTTTTAACAAATGGCAAAAACACATTATTAATAAAACCTAAAAAGGCATTATTCCATTTCTTTAATTCGGCAATATATCGGATGTTGTTAACTTAATAATGAAAACCTATAAAAATATGCCAATTAACAAATATAGACTTAAAAGCTAAAAAGGCTGTTTTAGCTAATTATTACCCACATTCAAACTATGCCAGTTTTTAATAATTTCTACTATATCCATCGCGGAACCGCTTCTAAATTTCTTTCCGCGCACTGAGTTTAAAAATACTTTGCCAAAAGACTTGCTTTCAATTCTACTATCTAAGATCACAATACAACCTCGATCAGACGCTGAACGAATCAATCGGCCAAACCCCTGGCGGAATTTAACGACCGCATCGGGAAGCGATAATTTCGCAAATGAACTTCCCCTGTTTTCCTCAATTTTTTTGAGGTTTGCTTTAAACCATGGCCTGTCGGGAGCAGTAAATGGAAGTTTATATAATATAAGCAGTCCTAATTGCTCCCCGGGCAGGTCTACCCCTTCCCAGAAAGAATCGGTGCCGAACAAAACGGCCTTTTTAGCTTTTTTAAATCTGTTTAATATTTTGTCGGATTTAAACGAACCATCCTGCGCAAATAATGAAATACCTGCGGATTTAAGCGTGTCTTTTATCGTATCCGCCGCTTTTTTAAGAGAACTGTATGATGTAAACAGGACCATGGACTTGGAAACTCCGGAACTCAGGATTAGCCGCAATGATTCAATAGCCGCCGACTCAAAATCAGGGTCCCTTGGCGACGGCAGATAACCTGCGGTGATTACAGCAACCTCAGAATCAATATTGAAGGGGCTGTCCAGACTTAGGGTTAATACTCTGTCTTTTTGAGATAAATCTAATCCGAGCCGGTTAAGTATATAATCGAATTTTCTATCAACCGCAAGCGTGGCGGATGAAAATATCGCTGTTTTAAGGTAATCATAGAATTTTTCATCGAGGAGCTTTCCGACTTCAAGCGGGGCGGAAAATATTTTTGGCGGATAACGGTCAAGAGACGGCCTCTCTATCCAGTAGACATAATCCGGGTCCGCTGCTGAGAGCAAATCGACAGCTATCTCGATGAATTTTTTTGCCTCCGACGCGAATGATTCCAAACGAATAATAATATCTTTTTTCTTGGGAAGATTATCGGCCTCCCTGATTTCATCCACCAATGAAATCACTCTGTCATAGAGCGTTCTCAGGGACGAAATAAACTCCTCGGCCTCATCGATACAGCAAGGATTATTATTTTGATCAAAAGAGATTTCCCTCGATTGATATTTTTCGTTTTTAGTTTTAATTTTATTTAAAAGAGATTTGAAAAACTCATTGGAGTTGTCTGACAGCCCAATTATGGAATCTATCACAGTTTCGACAAGAGCCTCAAGAGCAGAATCCGGGTTTTGAACGGTAACAACAAACTTGAGATGAACAAGAAAACCTGATTGAACCGGACGCGTATTATACATATCCGCAAGAAGGTTATCAAGCGCCTGTTTTTCAAGCCTGCTGCCTAAATATGAAGCCGCGATTTTTTCAAGATTGTGTGCCTCATCGAAAACAATATGTCCCGACTCACGGATAAGATCGCCCCCCGACGAAAAATCCGCGAATGTTAGATAATGGTTTACTATGACAACTTGCGCCTTTTCAGTTTCCCTTTTTATTTTCAATAGAAAGCACTTGTCAGCATAATTGCATGATTGCCCCAGGCAAAAGCCGCCATCGCAAGAAATTCGGCTCCATAGGTATGAATTATAAGCCGGATTAAAACCATTGCATTCTGAAATATCCCCGGTCTTAGTTTGGTTAACCCAGAGAATAATAGGGCTTAATGCCTGCCGGTCTTTTTTATTGAATGACGCTTCAGCTTCGAGCCTCATATCATGAAATTTATAAAGACAAATATAGTTGCCTTTGCCCTTGAGCAATACCGCCCTGAATCTATACCCCACCGCTTTCTGCAATAGCGGAATGTCTTTGTAAAAAAGCTGTGACTGCAGACTCTTTGTCTGGGTCGATATTATTACCTGCTCATGGTTCAATGACGCCCACCACGATGCAGGCAAAAGATAAGCAATAGTTTTGCCGATACCAGTCGGAGCTTCGGCGAGCAGAAACTCAGACCTGTTAAATGCTTCGCATATATTAACCGCCATATCGGCCTGTTGCGAACGATACTCAAAAGATGGCAGTACTTTTGACAGCATGCCTCCCGGCAAAAAATGATTTTTGACCGCCGCGGAATCAACTTTAACATAATCGTCATATGATTCTTCGAGTAAGTCCCCGCAAATGTTATCAGGGTATTCGTCATCAACAGTAATAGCGACCGTATCAATATCAGATATTCGAGGCGCGGCCTTTGCAGATTTTCTCGATTCTGTTTTTTCGCTTGACTCAGGTTTTAATTCGCCAATTCCGCGGCCAAATAATAATATTCCTAATTGCTTGCGGACCTGGTCAGGCAAGCCGGAAAAACAATCGATCAATTTCAGATAAACATGCCCTGTCGCGACACAATCGCTTAACGCTCTATGCGCGCCTTTTCGTTCTATTTGAAATTCTTCAACAAGTGAATTCAAACTATATCGGGGAATCCTGGGATAAAGCGCTCTGGCGAGCACAGCCGTATCCAACGACTTTTTATCAAAATCCTTAAATATCTTTTTCGTTATATGCTTTTTTAAAAACCCGAGATCAAAAGAAACATTATGGCCTACCAGCCATTGAGAATTATCGATAAAATTCCGATAATTATCTATCACATCTTCTATAGCAGGGGCATCTTTTACCATAGTATCGGTAATCCCGGTTAATCTTACCACGACCGCGGGAATAGCCATAGTCGGCTTTACCAGCTGAGAAAATGTTTCTTTCAATTTACCGTCGATAAAAAGCGCGGCACCCAACTCTGTTATATCATTAATGGCCGGATTTATACCGGTCGTCTCAAGATCTATAACTACAAATGAATCCAACCCTGTCATATTAGTTTCCTATATTTCAATCAGGATACGATTTTCATGCGGAGTTTTTGATAATAATCATATATGGCGTTATTTGATCCGATTCGAAGAGATGCCGCTCCCACCAAGCGTGAAACATTTCGCCGCGTCAGCTTAACCGGAGGCCCTGTCAAAGTCCGGATAGGATTTGATTTGATAAGTGAAAGCGTCTCAACCGCCAGATAGATAGGAATGATCAAAAACATCCTAACGCCTTTCAAGTGCCGCGGAAAATATTTGAAATAATCCAGGGCATCATCGAAATGAGTAATTGTCAATTTTAATAGTTCACCTACAAGATTCTCAATACTATTTCTATTCCGGCCATACGCTATCGAGGATGAAGACAATTGGTATTTTGAAAGCACATTTTCAGGTAAATAGCAAACACCCCTTTCCCTGTCCGCAGGAACATCCTTTATAACATTAACTTTTTGCAGGCCAAGACCGAAAGATTCCCCAAGTCTTAGCAAATCATCCATGATGATGTTATTAAAATGATAATGCTCCGCGAAAAGCCCGGTCAGCATATTGCCAACCGTGCCCGCGACATAGTAACAATATTCATCCCATGCTTCAATATTTTTTAATGTGGCAATTTCACTGGCATTATGATTTTCCAATTTTGAAAATTTTGCCATTCCACCGGCCATCTCGGCGACCCAATGATAAATAATCGGCTTATGAGAAACAGGAAGGCTTTCAAGGATTTCAAATAGCCGCGCCAATTCAAAAAGGAGCTTATGATCATATCCATGCTCAGGATTTATCGATTCGCATAATGACGCTATTTCGGATTGCTTTAGTAACCGGCCATTTTCAGCTCCGATTAACAAATCTTTAAGGCTATTCAAACGGGCATATTTTTCGTTGGTATCGATATACGGCGAATCTTCGAGAGTATCGGCGACCCTGCATAGCAAATATGACATATTCACCGAATCCCGCAACGCTTTCGGTAAAAATTTTATGGTCAAAGCAAACGTGCGGCTGACCTTTGGAATATATTCCCTGATAAATTGAGCGTTTTTTTCATTAGGCGATAACATCGGCATAATCTAAGCAAAAAAAGGCGTATTATCCAGAAGATAATTTTTTTCATCCGGTTCATCTGGTTGCCAAGCGCCTACTTGGTAACCATTACCGTCAGATGAGGCCATCTGACGGCACTGCAATAGTATATCAATATGTCATACCGGACATGACCGGTATCTATTTTTATGTGTCAGGACGGAATCTTTGACATTCCTACGGATCCGTAGGATCTGACACAGCTTTGAGCCTCCCTCTTGGATTCCCGATTAGAGATTTCGGGAATGACAAATATGCGTATTGCAATCATCTGGTTGCCAAGTGCCCGCTTGCCAACATTTACCCGCGCCATTGACCAAAGCCAGGTCTTAGTCTACCAGCACTTTCTCCAACCGCTCGACAAGATAATTAATTTCATCTTCATTAATAATAAGCGGCGGGGAGATTCTGATAGTATGGCCATGGCTGTCATTTGCAAGAAGGCCAAGCTCAAGAAGCTTGCGGCAATATTTCATGGCATCGCCGTTGTTGACCTCGATACCGATAAACAGTCCGCGTCCTCTCACTTCTTTAACATGCGTGGAACGGGCGGCGATATCCTCGATTTTCGCCTTTAATTTCGTGCCCTTTTCGGCGGCCATATCAGGCAGCTTTTCATCGATTAATACGTCAAGGGCCGCATTTCCCGCAACACACGCCAACGGATAACCGCCATAGGTAGAACCGTCGGAGCCGGGCTTAAAAGCGAGGTCCATCATCTTTGAGTTTGTTACAAACGCTGAAAGAGGAACCAAACCGCCGGATATTGCTTTGCCCAAAACCAGACCGTCGGGAATTATGTTCTCATGCTCAAAGCAGAACATTTTACCGGTGCGCCCAAGACCGACTTGGATCTCATCAAAAACCAAAAAGAGATCGTGCTTATCCGAAAGGTCTCTTATGCCTTTGAGAAAACCTTCCGGGGGAATATACATGCCTCCTTCGCCTTGCATAGGCTCAACCAGAATTCCGCACGTATTTTTGTTGATAGCTTTGGAAACGCTTTCGAGATCGCCATATTCCACAGAGACAAATCCTGGGGTAAGCGGCCCGAAACCCTCTTTATATTTTTTGGTAGTGGAAAACGATACAACAGTAATCATTCTGCCATGGAAATTATTGCTAAATACGATAATCTCCTGCTTACCGTCTTCGATTCCCTTAGATTTCCAGCCATAGTAGCGCATCATTTTAATGGCGGTTTCCACTGATTCAACGCCGCCATTTTTTAGCATAGTTTTATTGCCATTTTGGCCAAAACGAAGGCCTAATTGAGGCACAAGCGAAGAGAGTTTTTTTACAAAAAGCCCAAGCGAATCGGTATAGACAACGTTTGAGATCACCGAGCCGAAACCTCCGTTTAAGGCTTCGGTTACTGCCTTAACGATTCGGGGATGGTGGTGTCCCTGATTAGCGGCGGAATACGCGGCCAGGCAATCGAGGTACTTATTTCCCTTGTCGTCGTACAGCCATGCGCCTTCGGTCTTGCGCACGACCAACGGCAGCCTATCATAATGATGGGCGCCATAAGTTCCCATGCTGTTTAGGATTTCATCGTCGCTACATTGTGAGTATCCGATCATTTCTTTATCCTTTATTTTTATTTCAGCCATTTTAATCTCCTTATCTTTATAACATTTATAATATCGGAAAAACGCGAAGAGATATGAAAACGGGTGTTACAGTTGGCCGCCGAGGTAAATCGGCCACATCATTCGGCGGCGGTACCGAAAATAGCCGAAAACTTTTTGATTTATCCATTTCATATAAAGAAATTAACATTTTAAAAATATCTGTCAAGGGTAAAGAGATGATTCTCTTCTAAGGCTGTAAAGGCAAGAAATCCATTTAAGAAAAATCTTCCGAAAATAAATCGACTTTGTTTTTTAGTAACGCAGGAAACACATAACATTGTGTGGCATAATGATTTGCAATTTTGTTGTTAGTGTAAATAAAGCTGGACAATTTAATATTATTGATTATATTGTATGCAAGTAGGATGTATCTACGTTTGCCTTACGGCTTCGTTTTGATGCTGAGGTTATTGGAAAAAAAAATGATAACTGGGCAGGGTCGTGGTTTTTATTTCGTAGAAAGGCCAAAGCTAACTCAAAAAATATATTTGAATAATTTGTAATTTGATATCCGTGGCAAGTAATTCTAAAAATGGTCACAAGAGAAAAGACAATAATTAAGAAAGGGAAAAGAATGGGTATGAAAAAAAGCTTGGCGATAACAGCAATTGCGCTTCTGCTTCTTGCTGGCGTTGCCGTAAGCTCGGATCAAAGTTTCCAGCGATCGGTTAACAATGCCGATTACGAAGCGCTTGAGGAAGCTGGGATCGATGTTGTCAATGTAGGCGATCCGTCAATAGACGTGAATGGCAACAACGGACCATATCCGACGATTGACAGCATTCCTCCTGGGGGAGCATTGCTGATTCCTAATTCTACCGACGACAATGTCGGCATGTATGACAGGGTTGACGGAACATTTCTTGGTCTTGTAATTTCCGGCTACTCCGGTTTTTCAACACCAATCAACGCGATTCAAGGGCCGGATGGAAACATCTATGTTTCCGATCAGGTAGCGGACGCCGTATTTGTCTTTGATACCTCCGGCACTTATCTGTCCACTTACGCGGATGCGTCTGACGGGCTAAATAACGTTCGCGGGATTGACTTCTGGGACGGCCATTTATTTGTAACAAGCGGCGATGATTGGGTCGCTGAATTTGACGCCCCGCATAGCCGTTTGGCCGATTTTATCAATGATGGAAGCGATCCGTTTGACATCATGTTCCTGGATGACGGACAGTCGTTGCTTTGCAACATCCAGGGCACTTCGGACGATGTGCGATTGTACAGCGCGAGCGGAGCTTTTGTTAGCTCGGTAATCAGCGTTTCGTTTCCTGAACAAGTCCAAAAGGACGATCTTGGCCCCGGCGGTTTTTTAAACGGATCATTCAGCGATGACGTTGTTACCGATTTTGATTTGGATGGTACAATTCATCAGACAACCCCATGGGATATGTGCCGCGGAGCATATCGACTTGAAAATGGCAACCTATTAGTAACATCGAGTGCCGGGGTTTTCGAGCTTGATCCTGGCAGTGGCAATATAATTGAGCAGAAAAATACCGGGTCCTGTAGATTTATCGAGATGTTCAAACTCGAGCCTGCCGGTGATCCTGGCGCGCTTATGGGTACGGTTACGGATCTTCAGACCAACGCGATTGAGGGAGCAATTGTAGCCCTGGGCTATCGACGCGATACGACAGGCGTTGACGGAGCCTATTTCTTCACGCTTAATCCCATGACATATTCCGGTACCGCATCCGCTCAATATCATAATTCTGTAACAAT
>CAZKYQ010000109.1:0-9217 GCA_964556975.1 uncultured Ignavibacteria bacterium | reverse complement strand
TGACCATTCACCCGCACCCGACATTATCGGAAACCATCATGGAAAGCGCAGATATTTTCTTCGGCACCAGTACTCATATATACAGACCTAAGCGGAAGTAGATTTATAACTTGCGGTTGTGTGGGTGGCATGTTTTTCTCGACCTTTTGTCGGGATAAGCATGTAGTAGTATCATTCCCGAAATCTCCAATCGGGAATTCAGGGAGTCATTGTTGTAGATACAAGGTTGGTGTTCCGATCCGCCGAAGGCGGCGAGAGACCCGACAACACGACACAGTATCGCACGGCAAGCTGCGGGTTACCAGATAGTCTATCATATATAATGTTTATTGTCAAGTAACATGTCTATTATATTCTATATCAACGCCCGATGTTTATCAATAGCGCTTACCAAACATCATCCAGTGTCTTTGCGTCATCAAGCCGCTGTTTCGATGTGTATCGTGAATTCTGCAACGCTTTCACCCTGCCATCATTCTCTTTAGGGACAAGTTTAATCGGCCCGATCTCCCTGGCAGGCTCCGAGAAATTAAGGACATACTTATTGGTATCCTTCCAGGGCTCAATCGATTTCACGGATGCGATATGGGTAATGGCAGATATCGGCGCAATCTGATAAACCGCAAGATACTTGATCTGAGGCTTCATGGAACCATGAATCCTGACGTGGTGCCAGCGGTTCTCCCCAAGGAAGGTCTCCTTAAATCCGTCCTCTCTGGCGGGAACAACCAGCGTATCTATCTCGCCTATATCTATAGTTCTCCGAGCCGCAGTTTCGGATCGATCAGGTTCCAGCAAATCTCCGGTTACGTCCGCAAGGAAAGAAGTGAACCTGAAGTATCGTTCACCATTATCGTTCTCATAGCAAGCCAGCCCCACTACCTCCACGCCGAATTGGAATCTCTCTACCAGAATAGTCTCCAGACTATCTGGTATCTCATCGATTATTACAACCGCGGCGAAGGGGCTTTCATACACAAGATATTCAAGCAGGTGATCCAGGTTCCTGAAACTATGACCGGCCGCATATTGCTCGCATTTGTCCTTTGCGTCAGGGCGGGTATTGAGAGCCTCAAATAGTATCGACTTGATCCCCCGCTGTTCGCTTTCAAATGATAGGGAAAACTGCAATATTTGAACGGCTATATGCCTGAGCGGATCATGGGAGGCTAGTTCATTTTCGACCACAAACAGACGGGGCTTTCTTGCACTGAGATCAATAATATAACCGTCAGGGATATTGCGAATGCCACCTTTTGCCCCGATTTTCCTTTTAATATCAAGATAGATACGATCCGGTCCAAATAATGTATCTTGAACCCGGATGATAGCCGTTTCTAAATCGGCCTCGTTCTCATATTCGATACGGCGGTAAGGGCCTTTGCCGGTCCAGATTAGGGTCATTTGATTTCCTCTTAAATTTCTTTTGCAAGTATTTTACAAGGTACCCCACAGCTTGTTTTGTACACCATTTACTCTTTGATAAAATATATTGCTATTATTCGTAACGCAAGCCTAAACTAATGCCTACTCCGCCACATCCCCGATCAGCTTATCGACAACGTCGAGAGTGCCAACGCCCTCGGCTTCGGCGGAGAATGATGTTACAATACGATGGCGCATAACAGGGCGGGCAACCTCGCGGATATCCTCGACCGATGGAGTCGGGCGGCCGCGCAGGATAGCGCGGGTCTTGGCGCCAAGCACCATGTACTGCGACGCTCTCGGTCCGGCGCCCCAGCTCACCCATTTCTTTATATAATCCGGAGAGCCCTCGACCGGGCGGGTTGAACGCGCCAGCCTGACAGCGTAAGCTATCACCGAATCGGATACCGGAACACGCCGCACCAAATCCTGAAGCTCGAGGATCTCCTCGGCCTTCATCACCACGCCGGCCTCGGATTCGTAAGCCGAGGTAGTAGTGCGCACGATCTCGTTCTCGTCGGCCTCCGACGGATAATCAACAAATATGTTGAACATGAAGCGGTCGAGCTGGGCCTCGGGAAGCGGGTAGGTGCCTTCCTGCTCGATGGGGTTCTGAGTTGCCAGAACAAAAAATGGTTTTTCGAGATTATGGGTTTCGCCAGCCGCCGTAACTTCGTATTCCTGCATAGCCTGCAGAAGCGCCGCCTGAGTTTTGGGAGGCGTGCGGTTGATCTCATCGGCCAGGATAATATTAGCGAACACGGGGCCTTTGACGAATCGAAACTCCCTCGCTCCGGTGGCGCGGTTCTCCTCGATCACCTCAGTACCGGTAATATCCGATGGCATCAAATCGGGCGTAAACTGGATGCGTGAGAATTTCAAGTCCATAGTTTTAGCCAGTGTCGATATGAGCAGGGTTTTCGCCAGCCCCGGCACGCCCACGAAAAGGCAATGCCCGCGAGCTAATATGGCCATAAGCAGTTGCTCAATTACCTCGTCCTGCCCGATAATCACTTTGCCTATTTCAGATTTTATGGCCGCGAAGCCCTCTGTAAGCCGTTCAACTGTTTTGAGATCGCTTTTGTCAGAACCCATTTATCCTCCGGATTGGATTGTTTTCTCTTTCAAATCACTCGAATCCCGCCATATTCTAAACCATGCCCGCCGGGACTCGGAAACCACATGACCTATTATACGCAATAATTCGGGAAATGGGATAATTTTTTATAGCCGTAATACGGGAGGCCACAAACAGAAAGCCGAATAATAATGTCGGTAATAATTTCCCCGCTACCTCAAATCAACCGAGCCGTCCGGCTTGAGGTACATGTAAAGCCCCACGCTGTTGTCCACGCGTTCGTACTCGATTGAAAAGCTGTCAACCCCGGCAAACCAGCTAAACAATTTCGTGTCGCGGAAAAGCTTGAACGCGGCGCTTTCGCCACCCTCGAGGATTTCGGTATGTAATAAAGCTCCCTTTGTCTTCGGCGGTACTCGCCCTAAAAAACGGCCATTAAACTCGACCGTTTTGTAAAATTTCTCCGGCAGGCCAAGAAAATCGTTCGCGAATTTGAAATTTATTATCTCGCCTTTAAGCCGCCAGGAGTCGCCGGAAAGATAAAACATATTTTCGGTTCCCAGCGAATCGCCGACCGCGGGTATGTATTTCATCTCAAGCGTCTTAATGGGGTCGCCCGTCTTGATCACTTTGAGCCTTGCGAAAAAACCATCCTCGCCTAAAGGCCTGAAAGTTGTTGTCTGCGACGACAGCCAGAAAAACGACTGCGCGATTATGATAAAAATAGCGGCGACAAATATCAGGTAAGGTTTAGCGCTTTTGGGAGCCTTGGATTGGGGATCGCCTGTGTCTCGATAGCGGATACGTTTGAAAATGCGATTCAGCTGAAAAGCCAGCAGAAGAAAGCCCAGCAAAAAAAGGGCGATCCCATATGAAATAAGAGTATTCCCCATAAGGCGGGATTTAGTTTTTCTTCTCAGCCTTTAAGAAATCGCTCGTTGGCCGCGATGGCGCGGAACCGCTTTTCATCTTGGAGCTTCCATGGAAAAGCGCGCCGTGTTCCACCAATAATGATTTCGAGGATATGTCTCCTAAAACTTCGCATTTTGACTGCAGTTCGACCTTCTCGTCGGCTATAAGATTACCCTCAACTTTCCCGCCAACAATAATAATTCTGGCCTTAATCTCGGCCGCCTTAACAGCGCCCGTGGAACCAATAGTAACGGAATCGTTAGACAATACTTTGCCCGTAACCGTACCATCGATACGTGTCGGGCCTTCAATATTAATAGTACCGTCGATTTTTGTTCCCTTGCCAATAATTGTTCCCATTTCTCCTTTGCTACCGTTCATATCTCCCTCTTTTGCGTTTAGACGTTTTATCACTGCTTATTTTCCTTCCTTATCCAAATTTTGCGCGGGGTCTATCGGTTCCCCGTTAACCCGTATCTCGTAATGAAGATGCGGCGCCGAGGACCTTCCCGTATTTCCCGAAAAAGCTATTATATCACCTTTTAGGACTTCTTGCCCCTTTTCCACAAGCAATTTATCGTTGTGGCCATATAAACTTTGAATATCATTTCCATGATTAATAATAACAAGATTGCCCATATATTTTTCCCAGCCGGCAAATATTACTACTCCGGACGCCGTAGCCGCGACCGCAGTGCCTTTTTTCACGGCGAAATCCACACCGCTATGATTCTCCGATTCGTTATCGTTATCGGACGAAAACGGACGCGTTATCCACCCATAAAGCGGCCTTCCACGAGGAACTCGTTCTTTCGCGAGCTCTTCGGGTGAAATAGCTATTGCCAGCCTATTTCTTAACTGCAGACTGTCCATCGAATTTGAATCGGAGTAATCTGTTTTGAGCAATTGCAGGTCTATTTGCGGCTGGCTGTCATAATCCTCAAGATCGACACCGGCCATTTCCGCCAATCTCGCGGTAAGCTCCCGGTTCCTCTTGAAACTTTCCTCAATATCTACGACTTTTGCCATATGTTTTCTAAGATTGTCATTTTCCTCTTCGAGCATAACAGCTTTAGCCGCCTTGACCGATAGCTGGGTGTAATTAACGGTCATAACTACAAGAAGCGCTGCCCAGAGCACAAGGACGATAACAAGAAACTTTATCAAAGCAGAAGAATAAGAGCGGGAGAAAACATTGTCATGGCCCTCCGGAATAATCATAAATGTTACTTTACGGCTCAAGAGTTCTCCATTACTCCAAAAATTTCAAGAATCCTGTTTAATTCATCTACGGAATAATATTCAATGACTATTCGTCCGCCCTTTCGTTTCTGATTAATTGATACTTTCGTAGCGAATTTTCGTTTCAATGATTCTTCAATAGATTCCATTTGAGGGGATTTTGAAACCGGCTTGCGGTTTTTGCGGCTATGTTTTTCTGAGTAAACAATTTTTTCAAGAGCTCGCACGGACAAACTATCCGAGACGCACTTTTCGGCGAGTGAGATTTTTTCAGTGTCGCCGTCAACAGCGAGAATAGCCCGAGCGTGCCCCGTAGAAATCTTTCCCTCGGCCAGAAGGTCCCGCACCTTTTCGGGAAGCGACAGCAATCTGACAGAGTTGGCAACCGACGATCTATCCTTGCCGACTTTCGCGGCAAGATCGGCTTGTGAAATGTTACACTCGGCCATCAATCTATTATACGCGCCGGCCTCTTCAACGGGGTTTAAATCCTCCCTCTGTATGTTCTCGATTAGTGCCAGCTCCATAATAGTATCGTTGCTCGCGGATTCCATAATGAGGGCGGGAGCGTTTTGCCAGCCCAATTTTTTAACGGCGCGGAACCTGCGTTCGCCGACGATCAGCTCGAAGATCTCGCCGTTAGGCCTTACAACCAAAGGTTGTATCAAGCCGCCTTCTTTTATAGACTCCACCAGCTCCGCTAATTTCCCGGAGTCAAACACGCGGCGCGGCTGAAAGGGATTTGGTTTTATCTTATCTACCGGGATGTCGGTTATTTTTCCTGATATGTTTTCAACCGATGTATCATTTTCAGCGGTCTCCATGCCCGGTATCAACGCTTCAAGACCTTTTCCCAGGGCTACTCTTTTCATTTTGATAATACCTCTTTCGCAAAATTAATATAATTGGCCGCTCCGGTGCAAAGAATATCATATAACATAATTGGCTTTCCGAAACTCGGGGCCTCCGATAAGCGGACGTTTCTGCTTATCACGGTATCAAAAACTTTCTCGGGGAAAAATTTCCTCGCTTCCTCGGCCACCTGTTTTGAAAGGTTCAGGCGCCCGTCATACATGGTCAATAAAACGCCATGCAATTCAAGGTTCGGGTTGAGGCGCTTCTTAACAAGGTTCACGGTATTTAAAAGCTGGCCAAGCCCCTCTAAGGCGTAATATTCACATTGTATAGGAATAATCAGCGAATCTGTCGCGGTAAGAGCATTAATAGTCAAAAGCCCCAGCGATGGCGGACAGTCAATAATAATAAAGTCATAATTGTCTTTAACTTTCTCAAGGGCGTCTTTTAACCTGTATTCACGGCGCTCGACTGATACCAATTCAAGCTCCGCGCCGACCAGATCGATATTTGCGGGCAACAGATCCATGCATTTTATCTCTGTATGTATCAATGCGTTAGGGACATTTAATCCCCTGACGAGAATATCATAGGTCGATTTAACCACGCTATTTTTATCGGTCCCAATTCCTGAAGTTGTATTGCCTTGTGGATCAATATCGATAAGAAGCGTTTTTCTTTCGGCAATCGCAAGACAGCTTGCCAGGTTAACCGCGGTTGTGGTTTTACCGACCCCGCCTTTTTGGTTTGCTATAGCGATAATCTTTGTCATATAACCTCAAATATAATATTACGTTACGCCACTTGCCTTGCACATGATCATGATTTTATACTATTTTCCTGATAATTGCAAGTAAAAATGTTTCACGTGAAACACTTTTTTTGTTTCACCCGCCCCTAGATCACCTCATATTGGTTGAACTTATTGTAATATATTATGTTACCTAAACCACACACATGCGCCCTCAAGTGTTTTATTAACTTGTCCGTAGGGGCTACCGCCCTGATTGTGGCAATATTATATTTCAATTTAGGCCTATAATCCTCGATCCGGCCGTGCCAAACAGCCACGTTTTCCAATTTCAGATTCGCGATAACGCTACTCAGGAAGACGATCTTCTTGTACCTTGATTCAACCATAACTGTTTTTAGTTCCGGCCTCATTAGCGCAATCGGTATGGCTGGAAACCCGGCTCCGGAGCCGACATCAACCAGTTCACCCTTCTCAGGGATTTCGTTTATCGGAACAAGCGAATCCAGAATATGCCTTTCCAACATAATATCCCGATCATTGCGGGAGATGATATTGATTCTACTCGACCAATCCAATACCAGATCGTGGTAAAGTTTGATTTTTATTACAAAATCATCGGGAATGTTTATTTCCCGCCTTTCGAACCAGTTGGATATTATAGTATTAAAGCTATCAATTGATGACAAAAGAACCTCTTGTTGATAAGTTGTTGAAAAATGCCTTTAAGGAAATAAAAAATATTGAGTTTTCCACGGTTTTTCAATGATTCTATCAGCTACGATAATTAATTTATGCTAATAAACGTTTCACGTGAAACATAAAACAGCGTTTTTACAGTTCGTTGTTGATAGGTTAGTCTAAATCCACAAGATTTCCACATTTTTGTTTTACAGAAGCTTAATGTCTCTTTAAATGAATCATTAACACGGAAATATCTCCAGGGCTAACGCCAGATATCCGGGAGGCCTGCCCCAAGGTTTCGGGCTTGAATAATGAGAGTTTTTCTACCGCTTCGGTTTTTAACCCCCTAAAATTAGCATAATTAATATCGGGCGGGATTGAAAAATATTCCAGCTTTTTCATTCGATCAATTCTGCGGCCCTGGCGTCGTATATATCCATCATATCTTTCCCCGATAACAACATCATAAAACGTCTTCTCTCCGTATTTTGCAATTGCCTCCTTATATATGCCATAATTGCTGTGCTTTACGGACGGATTTTGAAGCCCCTCAAACGCTGAAACGTTTTTTTCCTGGTGATCCCCATTATTCTGATTTCCGATAATAATCCTTTTAGATTTCAACAATGCTCTTATTTCCGCCTTTTGCGACTGATTGTGTTTGAATCTGCTGAAAATACTGTCATTGACAAGCCCTAATTTGCGCCCTTTTTCAAGAAGCCTTTCGTCGGCGTTATCGTCCCGTAAATAAAGCCTGTGCTCGGCCCTTGACGTAAACATTCTGTATGGTTCTTTGGTAGATTTGGTTACAAGATCGTCTAATAGCACTCCTATATACGATTCCGAGCGGGAAAGGCCGAACGATTCTTCGCCGCTATTTTTTAATACCGCGTTTATTCCGGCAATTAATCCCTGGGCGGCGGCCTCTTCGTAACCCGAGGTCCCATTCACCTGTCCCGCAAAATACAGATTGGGAACAACCTTCGATTCCATTGTTATATACAGTTGATGAGGTGGGAAGAAATCATATTCGATTGCGTATCCGGGACGAGTCATTTCAACACTCCTCAGCGCGGGGATCGTTTTTAGAGCCTTATGCTGAATTTCCGCCGGCAAAGATGACGAAAAGCCATTGAGATAATATTCTGATGTCTCCAGACCCTCCGGTTCCAGGAATAATTGATGGCGCGGCCTTTCGCTGAAACGCACAACCTTATCTTCTATTGAGGGACAATATCGCGGCCCGATTCCGTTTATCTGGCCGGAATAAAGAGGGGACACGGAAAGATTATCCCGAATTACCCTATGCGTATCCTCGTTTGTATGGGTTAAATAACATGCAGATTGCTCAATATCGGTTGATCTATCCGAGCGATTGGAGAAATAGGGCGGAGGATTGTCGCCAAGCTGGACTTCACTTTCAGAAAAATTAACCGTGCTTCCTTCAACACGGGGAGGGGTGCCGGTTTTGAGCCGTCCGGTCTCGATTCCCAGATTAACCAGATTTTCGGTAAGGCCGATTGAGGCAGGCTCGCCTACTCGACCCGCCGATGTTTTCTTTAATCCTATATGTATCAACCCGTTAAGGAATGTGCCGGCTGTTATTGCGACGACTTCGGAGTCTATATTATCTCCATTTGATAGAATTACTCCGCGACATTTGCCCTTTTTGATAATCAGATCAACAACGTCGCCTTCTATTATAGATAGATTCTCCTGCCTTGCTACCCTGTCCGTCATAAATTTCGAATAGAGCGCCCTGTCCGCCTGCGCCCGGCGCGCCCTGACTGCGGGACCTTTTGAGCGGTTCAGTATTTTGAACTGTATTCCGGTGTTATCGATAGCATAACCCATCTCGCCGCCAAGCGCGTCGATTTCACGAACAAGCTGTCCTTTGGCCAGTCCCCCGATTGCGGGGTTGCAGCTCATTCTGCCGATTGCGTTTTTGTCAAAGGTGATCATGGCGGTTTTGCATCCCATCCGGGCCGCAACCAATGCCGCCTCGATCCCGGCATGCCCGCCGCCGACTACTATTATTTGGAAGGCTCGATTGTTATTCATACATAGGAGAATATATTATTTATCGTGTTGGTTCCAAGTGGAAATTGATTTTGATGGCCGTAGGTGCGTTCTATTGAACGCCCTCACCCTGTGTTTCTATGACAAAATGAACATTGCCGGCATTGTCAACCGCAATACCCCAAGGCGTATCGGTATCACGAGTCGCTTGAAGACCATCGGTTCTTTCATTAACCTGTTCCGGGACAGTC
>CAZKYQ010000108.1:0-9235 GCA_964556975.1 uncultured Ignavibacteria bacterium | reverse complement strand
TTATGACTTGATCCTGAAATATTATGATTTATTCAAAAACAAAATAAAGAGCTGACTCTCGACCGGGTGATTTATGAATCTATTCAATCCCAAACCAGTTTGGGATTGCCACACATGGGTTATGGAGTGATAAGTGAAGCTAAATTGTCGGAAGAATTTTCTTATGTGCCAGGAGGAATGAAATGACATGGCGGGTGTATATAAGCTCTTTTTAATTCAATCTGAATTTTTCGCCAAGATAAATCTTGCGGGCCTCGGGATCATTGGCGAGATGTTCCGATGTTCCGCTTTTTAGTATCACGCCATCGCATATAATATACGCGCGATCGGTAATTGACAAGGTCTCGCGGACGTTATGGTCAGTTATCAATATGCCCAGCCCCTTTTCCCGCAAGCGCGCGATGATCTTTTGTATCTCCTCGACAGTGATAGGATCTATCCCCGAAAACGGTTCATCCAATAGCATAAATTTCGGTTCAGTAACCAGCGCGCGGGCTATTTCAACTCTTCGCCTCTCACCGCCAGAAAGATTATAAGCCATTGATTTTGCGATATGGCCTATATCGAGGTCCTCAAGAAGCCTCGCGAGCTTTTCTTTTCTCTGCGATCTCGAAAGCGGCAGCGTTTCGAGGATCGCCATTATATTCTGCTCGACACTGAGCTTGCGAAAGATCGACGGCTCCTGCGGAAGATACCCCAAGCCCCTGCGCGCGCGCTTATACATGGGAAGAAACGTCATGTCCTGTTCGTTCATAAAAATTTTTCCGCCATTGGGCCGGATCAAGCCTGTTATCATATAAAACGTAGTCGTCTTGCCCGCGCCATTCGGCCCCAGCAGTCCGACTATCTCTCCCGCTGATACCGAAATTGAAACGCCGTTAACAACTTTCCGTTTTTTATAAATCTTAATAAGCTCCTCGGACCTGAGTTTCGAGCCGTTATTATTGTTTTGCAAATCGCTCATTATGGTTCAATTTCCTTTTCAGGTTCGCCTTCAAGCTCGTTAAGCTCTTCCTCGGTTTTGGGCATCTCCGTAAACTTGCCTTTTACCCCTCTAAGAATTTCAACGTTGTCAAGCCTGCTGTCAGCCTTCATTCCGTAACCGGTAAGGACATCCTCTTCCCTATGGAATTTCACGAAATCATCGGTGCTGATTAGCCTCGTACGCGGGTCCCACCGCAAAGATTCGGTCTCCAAACGGGCAGTGTCATTTTCTACAACAACATTTCCCCATACGGTAAATTCATTTCTTTTCTGCCTTACAAGGCCCTCATGGGAGGTTAATGTCGAGCGATACTCGCCGTCCTCGCCATAGAAATCAACTTTCACAATTTTGGCGATGGTTGAATCCTCCTCTTCGTAACTTATCAGAGAATCGGCATAAATAACAGCGTCTTTTCTGCCTTCGGAAGTCAGCGTAATAGTCGCATTTTCCAATATTGAATTTGGAAATTTCTCGGTTGCGACGCTTTCAGGCTCGTTTTCCGTTGTACTGCAGGAAATCATGAAAACCGCCGCCGCCATTAATATCAGCCGGATCATGATTCGCTTTCCTCCCTCATAGCATATTGTACGTCTTCGGGGCCGTTAGGTTTGCTTTTCCAGCGATTATGTATCCACATCCACTGCTTCGGATCGTAATTTATTAAATTCTCCAGGGCCTTATTGCATCTCCTGAGACCGTCTAAAATATCGGTTTCCTTATCGTCTGTGCAGTTTAATTCAAAAGCGGGAAGAACTTTTATCAGATAACGGTCTTCAGGCGTACGGAACATGGCCATTGGCACTACCGGCGAGCCGGTCTTTCTTCCGATAACTATCGGGCCCGCGGCAGTATTGGCCTCTTTTCCAAAAAACGGCGCGAAATAACCCGATACTTTCGATGAATCCAAATCAAGCAAAACGCCCAGCATTTTCCCATCTTTTAAGGTCGAATAAACCGTTTTCGCTGAAGCGTCTGAAGATATGTTTTCAAGTCCGAACCTTTGGCGATTTTCCACGATAAGTTTATCGAGCCTCTTGTCGTAAAGTTGACGCCCAATTACCGATAATGGGATTTTTTTTACCGACGAAAACCAGGCCGCCATAAGCTCGAAATTGCCGATATGGCCCGTAAGCCCGATGACGCCTTTGCCTTTGGCGAAAGCCTCATCAAAATGCTCCATGCCTTCGGTATCGATCATGTTTTCGAGATCTTTTGCCGTCCATTTTCGTGAAAGGATAACATCGACGGCATTGACGCCTATCATTGCGAAGCACTCGCGGGCGACAAGTTTGATTTTCAGGCCGCTCCATTTGTCACCGTATGCTCTCTTTAGGTTTTCCTCTGCCAGTCTGCGCTCTTTAATATCCGCAATTGCGGCGGCCTCTCCTAAAAATCTGCCCAGCATGATGGCAATCGATCTTGGAAGAATATCGAATATCGTTATAACGCCCCTGATTATGAAATATATGATATCGTTTTTGGCCTGCTTCAATGACGACATTATATCACCTTGGCCTTCAGAAGATCGTGCAGGTGGATCAATCCTTCAGGATGATTATCTTTATCGACAATTACCAGGCTGGTGATATTGTGTTCCTCCATAATAGCGACGGCGGCGGCGCCAAACTCATCGGCCTCGATTGTCTTGGGATTGCGCGCGGCAATATCGCTTGCGATTAAAAGCATGGGGTCAATTCGCGACTCTACGGTCCTGCGCAAGTCGCCATCGGTGAAAATTCCCAACATGCAATTGTTATCATCAACGACTATAGCAACGCCGAAACCTTTTGAGGACATTTCAATTAGGACCTTCTTAAATCCGGCATCATGCCGCACTATCGGCAATTCATCGCCGGCATGCATTAGGTCGCGGACTTTTATCAACTGCCGTCCGAGAGTTCCGCCTGGATGAATAAAAGAAAAATCATCTGCCGTAAAGCCTCGCAGCCCAACAAGTGCGGCCGCCAGCGCGTCGCCCATTACCATTGCCGCTGTCGCGGAGGAGGTTGGTATAAAATTAAGCGGCCCGGCCTCTGATTTTACGGACGTATCGATCGCGACATCCACTTGCTTTGATAGCAAAGAGCTATTGCCGCCGGTGAGGGCGATAATAGGTATTTCCAGCCGTTTAAAAATCGGTATAAGCCGCATTATCTCTTCGGTGTCGCCGGATTTGCTGATGACAATGGCAACATCGCCGGTCAGCGCCATCCCTATATCGCCGTGGACGCCTTCGGATGGGTGGATGAAAAAAGCGGGCGTGCCTGTCGATGACATCGTTGCGGCTATTTTCTTGCCAATCTGTCCTGACTTGCCGATGCCGGAAATAATAACCTTGCCTTCGGCGTTACAAATCAGGTCGACCGCCTTCTCAAAATTCTCATCGAGGCGTTCAGCCATCTCCCTGAGGGATTCCGCTTCTTTTAGGATTACATCTTTTGCTTTACTTAAAAGTGAGCTCAACCGGATCGAACCCTTTCGCTTTAAGTACAATATCAACAAACTCCCTCGCCGCCCCTAAACCTGCATGCTGTTTGGTTACAATATCAGCGTACTTTTTAACATAATCCGGGGCGTGCGGCACGGTGCCGGAAACTCCTGCTATTTTCATCAGGGAGATATCAATTACGTCATCTCCCATAAACGCTGTTTGTCCAGGTTTTAGCTTATACTTTTTGATGAGCTTTTCAAACGGTTTTCGCTTCGGTCCGGCGTATTGATAAAGATCTATGATCCCCAGTTCTTTGGCCCTGGATGTTGTAGCGGGCGATTTTCTGCCCGAAATAAAAGCTGTCGGGATGCCGGCCCGCCTGGCGATATAAACCGCCATGCCGTCCGCTATGCAGAACCGTTTAAATTCCGCCCCCGCTCGGCCCATAAAAACAGTATTATCGGTAAGAACGCCATCCACGTCGAAAACAAACAACTCGATTTTCTTCATTTTACTTATCAGCGTTTTATTTGAGAGTTTTTCCATAAGATTGAATTAATCCATACTTTGGTTTTTAGTCAATAGAAATAAATCACTGGATGGCATCGTTTTTTGCAAGTTCAAAAACAGTAACCCATTCGCCGTACACTTGTATAGAATCTACCGCATATAAATATGGCTTAAATGGCGCGTAGGCTTCACTATAATCTTCCGCCGAGAATCTGCCGAACAGAAACCTCCGATGGTTTTCAGGGTTTATTTCGTTCTCAAATATAACGATTCTACCGGGATGATCGTTTATTTCAGATTGCAATCCGGCGATGATCTCGGCTTTGGAATCGCCTTTCTGATAAGCCAAACTTGTCATTTGGACTTTGATATTGTAATGGTAATCCAGCGCAAGAGGGACCTGGGCCAGGTTCGTGAGTACCAGATCATTGCAATTAAGCCCCAAATTGTACAAAGACAATGCCCCCTGCCGGGCGATTGACCTGCTGATCTCCCTCGAAGGAGCCATGGCGAAGATAATATTTATTAAGGCGAATATAATCATCACTCCGTATGCAATCTTTCTTTCGATATTCGCGTATCCAATGTACCGAAAAACCAATATCAAAATGATAATTATCGGATAAAGCCAGAAACCGGAATCATTAGGCGCCCACCAGAAAGCAAACAGGGTGAAAATAGTAGCGCATGCTATCATAAATTTCGGTTCCCCATGACTGCGCTGTCGAAAATTCCTGGCGGAAATTATCATAAGCGCAATCAGACCGATTATAGCGGCTGCCGACCCGACAAGATAGCTCGTTTTAATAAAAGTGAGCCCTCCGCCGTAAACCGCCTGCCGGAGCATCGACCCGCCGAACATGGCTTTTGCTATTCCCCCAACCGATGTCATCGCGCTTCCCGGCCCGACAATCCCCCATCTGCCGAGTTCGCCGTAGGTAGTTAGCCAGCTATAAACACCGGAAATGCTTTTATCCGGGGCCGCCGTGAATGCTACAATCATATAAACCAGGAAACCGGGGAGCAAACTGAATGACGCCAGACGAACAGTTCTATAAACCGCTTTACGCCGGCAAAACTCGTAGATGAAAACCGGTATCAACATAATCGCCAGAAGCTGATGAAATAGTATTCCGATTGCCAAAAACATGAACGCGAGGATCGTATTCTTATCGCTTTTTCCTTTGAGCAGATAATAAATGGCGAGCAATAAAAACATCATCGAGACTATATTGACTTCTACGGAGGTCGAGTAGTACCAGAACGAATAGACAGTTCCCATAAGCAGGGTCCCGGTCAGGGCGATATCCGGCAATGTTTTTTCTTTGAGGATTTTGAAGATCACGGCAAGGCTGATAGCCCCGAAAACAGAGCTTGCCAACGAGATGACTTTCAGGGCATCCAGATTAAGCATAACGGCAAGTTGAAACAGGATATACCGCAATACGTTGTAGAGCAGGTGATGGGGATGGACGATTTCTAATCCGGCGCGGGCATCGAGCAGAAAGGCGTATGAATCGTAACCCTGGTCGTTATTGGGCACGAAAATGAAAAATAGCATGAAAAATAGAAAAACCAGCTTTTCGGGAGTAAGTCTGGACATAGTATGGAATTGTATAGGCGTGTCGGGCTTGTGTCAAGAGGCTTGTTGTGGGGAGACGTTTCCTTCGGTATGGAAACATAGCGACATCTCCATGACACGAAGGAAGCAGTAGTTGTGATGTCGGGTCGCCTGACCCGACAAAAAAACCGTCAGGTGAGGCCACCTGACGGCACAAAACAATGTCATCCCGGACTTGATCCGGGATCTAAGGGGCCTACTCGCTGGATTCCCGATTAGAGATTTCGGGAATGACATTGTGCGGGTGCAGCCTTCAGACATGTTAAGTTTCGGCCAGGAAAGGGTTCCTGACCGCTCTTTTAAAATATAATGCATTATTTATGGAGCATGTAATTATTAATTTTGAAATTGTTGGCGGTTTTATTAGTCCTACCAAGACTTCTTGGCTTTCCAAGTTGGAAAAATATAGGTGGGATGTAGAATAATATAAAAAAATTTAATTAAAACTTTGCTCTTCGTCCAAGATTGAGGGCAATATATTAACTTCGCTAGTGAAAAAGCAAAAACGCTAATCATTCAATACATATACCGGAAGCCAAGCAGAAAAGTTTCATGTGGTGTCGGGTCGCCCGACCCGACATAAAAACCGTCAGTTGAGGCCACCTGACAGCACGGCGAATTCTTGCGGGCAGCAAGCTACCCGCCTACAAATCAATACATATACCGGAAGCCAAGCAGGAAAGTCGGGGCGCGTTCGTATGGGTGGCATGCTTTTCCGCCTTGGCGGATAAGCATGTTGGCCACGCTTTAGCATGCTTGTCAGTTTATGATTTCCAGCACCGACTCAACCAACTCGGCAAGCTGTGTTGTTGGAATCTGGCACTGGCTGTCGGAAAAAGCGTTTTGAGGATCGGGGTGCGTTTCAATAAAAACAGCATCAACACCCACCGCGACCGCCGCCTTAGCCAGCGGGGCGATAAACTCAGGCTCGCCTCCGGATGACCCGCCCGACGCGCCCGGTTTCTGCACCGAATGCGTAGAATCGAAAATTACCGGATACCCGAACCGTTTCATTATAACAATCCCCCTAAAATCGACAACGAGGTCGCGATAGCCAAAACTTGTCCCCCGTTCGGTAAACATCAGCTTATCATTGCCCGCCGAAACAGCCTTGTCCGCAATAGGCTTCATATCTTCCGGCGCGAGGAATTGCCCTTTTTTGATATTGACAGGCAGGCCGGTCTTGGCCGCCGCCACTACAAGCTCAGTCTGGCGGCAGAGGAAAGCCGGAATCTGCAAACAGTCGGCGACCTCCGCGGCGAGTTTTATTTCTTCGGTAGTGTGAATGTCCGTCAAAATCGGCAGATTGAATTTCTCTTTAACCTTGCCCAAAATAGAAAGGGCTTTTTCGATTCCAATTGTGGAAAATGATTTTCCCGAAAGGCGGTTGGCCTTGATATACGAGGATTTGAATATTACCGGGATGCCGAATTTGTCTCGAACATTGGCGACTGTCTCCGCCGCCTTAAAAACAACTTCGTCTGATTCAACTGCGCACGGCCCGGCAATAATGGCGAGCTTATCGCCCCCTACGGGAACGCCGCCGATAGCAACTATTCTTTCGGCCATTCCTTCTCCGTCATTTCAACTACCTGCCAGATTGATTTCCTACCAAGATGTTTAAAAGGCCTCTCCAATTCAAGCACGAGAATTTTATCCGGCAGTTCGATTTCTACAGTAGCGTGAAAAATCCCCTCGCCGATTAATATAATATCGGTCGATGATACCCCTTCTTTCAACATTCTGAACTCATTCGCGAAAGCTGACGCCGCGGATTTAGAATCCAAATACCAGTCATACTCAAGCGAATCGACTCGCGACTGGTAATACAACGCGGTTTCATCATCCGGGAAAGGCAATTTGATAGTCTTGCCTGTTTTTTTTCGGCCTTCGCAAAAAATCAAAGACATAGCCGCAACTATAAAAATAATTACAATTGGGAAGATTTTTCTTTTTACCATAATATCATTTATTTGAATGCTGCATTTTCTGAAACCCGATATCCTCGCCGGATTTATATTCCAATGCCGCCTTGACCAGCCCCACAAACAGCGGATGCGGGTCCATTGGACGCGATTTTAATTCAGGATGAAACTGCGACGCAATAAAAAACGGATGCGACGGCAATTCTATCATCTCCACTAATTTCCCATCGGGAGAAATGCCTGAAAAAACCATCCCTTTTTCCGTGAGAGTTTCAATATATTCCGGGTTGACCTCGTATCTGTGCCGGTGGCGTTCGTTGATACTGGACAAGCCGTAAAGCTTTTGGGCCAGCGAACCGGAGGCTATGTTGCATGGGTATTTCCCAAGTCTCATAGTCCCGCCCTTATTCGTGATTTTCCTCTGTTCATCCATTAGGTGTATTACAGGATATTCTGTTTCCTTATCGAATTCCGATGAGTTGGCCCCGGAAAGCCCCGCCACATTGCGGGCAAAATCTATAACAGCGCATTGAAGCCCCAAGCAAATCCCAAGAAATGGAACCTGCTTTTCCCGAACGTATTTGGTCGCCGTTATTTTCCCCTCAATGCCCCGCTCTCCAAAACCGCCAGGTATGAGAAGCGCGTCGATATCGGAGAGATGAGCATCGGGGCCATCGCTATATATCGCCTCCGATGATATCCAATTTATCTCTACTTCGGTGTTGTTCGCCACTCCGGCATGCACAAATGACTCTGTTATTGATTTATAAGCGTCCCTGAGATCTATATATTTTCCGCAGATGCCTATTTTAACTTTGTTTTTTAGGTTATTAAGCTTGCGAATCATCGAATCCCATTCACTCAGATCGAGGTCTTTGCAAAGAAGCTCGAGATAATGGACCATTAGATTATCAAGAAGCTCATCGTGGAATTGAATCGGCAGTTCATAAATGGATTCCATATCTATATCCTGTATCACCGCTTCCGGAGGAACATTACAGAAGAGGGCGATTTTTCTTTTAACTTCGCCGGTAAGCGGTAAAGGAGTTCGGCAAACCAGGATATCCGCGTCGATTCCGATTTCTCTTAACGCTTTTACCGAATGCTGGGTTGGTTTGGTTTTCAGTTCGCCTGAACCCTCAATATATGGAATCAGAGTAAGATGAATAAAAAGCGTGTTTTCCTTCGGCTCTTCAAGCGCCATCTGCCGGATCGCCTCCAAAAACGGCAAAGATTCGATATCGCCAACAGTACCGCCGATTTCTACAATCACCACGTCGGCGGGTTCGGGGTTTTCGGCAAGCAATCTGATTCGGGATTTTATTTCGTTTGTAATATGCGGAATGACCTGAACAGTCGCGCCGAGATATTCACCCTGTCTTTCACGTTGGATTACGGCGTTATAAATCTGGCCCGATGTTATATTGGATAGCTTTGAGGAATCCTGATTTAAGAATCTTTCATAATGGCCGAGATCAAGATCTGTCTCCGAACCATCGTCTAAAACAAATACTTCGCCATGTTGAAACGGGTTCATCGTACCGGGATCGACATTAATGTACGGATCGCATTTCATCATTCTTATTCGAAGTCCCCGCGATTTCAGAAGCAAACCAATGGAAGACGCGGCTATTCCTTTACCAAGAGATGAAATAACACCTCCGGTTACGAATATGAACTTTGTCTTCCTGCTGTTACCCGCCATTACGATTGTCCTGCCTCTCAAGTATTTTCTCTGCGTTTATCAGGTCATCTCATATTTT
>CAZKYQ010000107.1:0-9236 GCA_964556975.1 uncultured Ignavibacteria bacterium | reverse complement strand
TTAATCGTTCGTTTTCCATCACTGCTCCCGATAATAGAAGACGCCAATATATATGCTCGGGCGAAGTATGGCAATTAAATAGAGGGGGCCCTTGTGGCCGACCGCCCACAAAAATCCCTTTGTCATTCCTGCGGAAGCAGGAATCCATGAGGGCAGGCCATTAATGGATCCCGGATCAATCCGGGATGACAGGCGCGGGACGAAAAAAATGATTGACATACAAAACCACAATCGCTTTATTTTACCAGCGCGCCGAAGAGGTTCGGCGCCAAAATCCCCCCAGGTTAAAAGAGAGGCGTGAGTCTTGAGTTATGATGGTGTGCATGAATAGAAAACTGATAAATGCTTTATCAGCAACTGGCAATTCGGTCATCACCTTCGTAGTGTCGTTTATAGTTATTCTGAATTTCATTTCTGGAATAGCTGGCGGAATATGGTTGGCTATTTTGGGTAAATGGTTATTGATATTTGCTGGATTTTGCTTTGGTTTTATAATGCCATACGCCTACATCATAATCAATTTGCCCGCAATGGGATTAGGATTTTTGGTTGTTTTTTTCGCGGAACGTAACAATAAAATACTCGCCAGCATTTTTGGTTTTATGACCTCTTTATATACAAATGGCCTAATGGCAATTTGGGTTATATGGGTTTTTGGTATTTTTATGAAGGACGCAAAAAGTTGGGCAATAATACCTCATTTACTATGGGGTTATGCTACAATGATGGCGCCTTTATCGTATATGGCTAGTAAAGAGGATCCAGATAGCACAGGAACGACGATGGCAGTATTTTTTGCCCAAATATGTTATTTCATTTATGTATTGTTTTATTTCTTTGGTCAGCAGTTTATTTATTGGCTTTCAGCAATGATAGTATTTGGTGTTCTATTTTCAGTATATTCAATAATCATATTAGTACTTGGAATGACAGTTGAACAAGAATATTATAACACGGAGTCTTTAAATTATGGTGATGAGGAGATTTCATAGGGCCGTAGCGCAAGCGCGACCCGTCAGAATAAAGGAAGTGAGTCTTGATGAATGTAAAGGCAAATATTATTTAAGAAACAGGAGAATCAAAATATGAAAACTATTGAAGGTATAGCAATACTTGGTGCATTAGCTTGGCTTCCTCATTTATTGAAATTGATAAAGGATGTATTTACACGGCCCAAAATTCGAATAATTTGTCAGCGCTATGCCGAGATCGGATATAATTCTCTTGGACCAATTCTGAACTTAAGGATCGCTTTTTCTGTACGGCACCGGGATATAGTCATTTCTTCAATAAAGATAAAGCTCAAACATGAATCAGGAGAAGAGAAGACTCTCTCTTGGCAGGGCATTGTCCAGAGATTGGGCCAAATACAGACACCTGAAGCTGGGCCAATACCATGGGAGAAAGAACACTCAGTTCTTGCAATAAAACTTAATGAAAAAGAGGTAGAAGAAAGATTGATCCGATTCCAGGAAGAAGATTTTCACACTAACAAAGAAACATATGAAGGCAAAGCGGCCAAGAAGCTCACATATCTTAAGGAAAAGGCCAAGTACGATTCGGACGATTTCTTACAATCTGAAGAGATGAAGGACTTGGATTCATTCATAAGACGCTGGTCAACTTGGAAACAAGGGAAATATTCAGCTACTTTTTACGTCGAATCTCCTGAAGTATTCGAACTAAAAGATAACTCATACGAATTTTCGCTCAACCCGTTAGATATAGAACTCTTGGAAGCAAATAAAGAATTCGTTAAGTTATTTTTCGAAAACCAGATTAAGATTGGCACGGAAGGCTATAAAGCTCATGAAATCAATTGGAATTGGGTAAATCCGAGCTTTAATAAAATTCCTGATTAGTAGAAAAGTTACCTGCGTGTCGCAATTTATCCATACGGATCCGTAGGATTGCAACCGATACCGGTTCGCGATCATAATTCTTGTGCTGACGGGTCGCCTGACCCGGCAGATAACCGTCATGTGAGGCCACATGACGGCACGGCCATTGACGGGGGCCGTAGATCGGTGGCTTATCCCACAATCCCGCGATACGCGGGACGGCCTGATAAACCGACCGCCTACAAAAAACAGTAGCTAATCAGCCTTACTCTTATATATTTAAACGCTGGTTGCTCATTCCACCTCTCGCCCACTCCGCTTCTGTTCGGTCGGGCTTAAAATAGAAGGAGCTAATGGAACAATTACTGCAAGAAATACCGGTTTCCTCCGGGATCAGGACGCTAATAGGGCTGGTTATCATCATTCTGGCCACCGCCCTGGCCTCGGCAATACTTCGGTCGGTACTGTTCTCCGCCATCGGGAAACTGCTTCGCAAAACCAGCAGCACTCTGGACGATAACCTGCTGGCAACAACCCGCACTCCGCTTTCGCTTCTGGTGTACATCTTTGGCTTGTCGTTGTTATTCAATTTCATAGAAGTTCGCTACCCCGACATTATTGGCGGGGGTTTTTATCGCGTTATCGACAGCATCATATATGGCCTGGGCGTAGTCATCGTAGCATCTCTTGTTGTGAAAGCTATCTCCGCCGTGCTGAAATGGTACGGCGATACTATCGCGGCTAAAACCGACACGAAATTCGATGATGAATTTGTCCCGCTGTTGGATCGCACGGTCAAGATTGTTGTGGTAATGTTGTCGATTCTAATCGTAATGGACCGCCTTGGAATCGATATCAAGGGTTTGTTGACAGTATTGGGCATAGGGTCGCTCGCAGTGGCATTGGCGGCGCAGGACACCCTGGCCAATATGATAGGGGGCTTCACCATAATGATCGACAGGCCGTTTCGGGTAGGAGACATGGTGCGCCTGCCTGACGGCCAAAGAGCCATCGCCCACGAAATAGGAATAAGGTCCTCTAAGTTTCTGACTTTCGACAACACGCTGGTGATTGTTCCCAATGCCGAACTTGTTAAATCGACTATTCACAACATCACGTATCCAAAACCTATGGTACGGGTGGTTGTCGATGTCGGCGTGGGATATGGCTCCGATATTAAGAAAGTGCGCGAGGTCATGCTCGACGAAGCGGCGCAACATCCGAGAGTATTGCAAGATCCAAAACCGGAGCTCTTTTTTCTTAGTTTTGGCGATAGTGCGCTGGATGTCTCTCTGCGATGCCATGTGGCGCAGGCGGAGGATCACAGGCAGGCATCATCGGAACTTCGCGAGCAAATTCTAAATCGATTCAGGTCGGAGGGTATCGAGATACCATTCCCCCAGCGGGTTGTGACTATGGTAAAAGACGAAGGAGACTTCGAGCGGGATTGACGGAGAAGTCTGGCTTGAGACCGGCTCCGCATATCATTTAATATAGTCAGGCCTCCCACACCATAGCCTTGCCAATTTAAGCCTGCCTTTTGGAATTCGGCACAAAGTTCCTAAATGACATGATCCTTGACACGGCCTTAATTCGTTATTGACAAGTGGAGCTGATATTATTATGTTTATCGCAACTTTTTTTGGGGAGGTCGAGAATTGGAAAAATTTCCGGATTGCTTAAAATGCGCAAAAGGGTTGCTTCTTCCGCTTTCCGATTACGGTCGTGATGGTTCGGAAATCCGTTATAAGGCATGGGTATGTTCAAACGCTGAATGCGGGTATAACATCAGGATCGACAATGGCGAAGTCTCAATGGGTAAGATAATCAAACATTCCGATAAATAGCCGTGGCTATTAAAGAAGTCTTTTTAAATAACATAGGCTGGAAAATCGGCGGGATAGTTTTAGCGTTGATGCTCTGGACCCATCTGGCGACTGAAAAAACGTATGAAAGTACTTTCAAAGCTAAAATTGAGTTCTCAGGCCTATCAGAAAATCTTTACGTTGAACGTATGGCGCCTGAGATAGTTGAAATAGCCGTAGTCGGAACGGGAAAGCAGCTAGCCTATCTTGCGTTATTTCAAAAACCCATGATTCGGATAGATCTTTCGACTATTGACGGCCCCGGGATATTCGATTATGCTTTTACGCCGTTTGAGATATATACAATAGACCCCCTTGATTACGCAGGGATCACATTTCCCTCCGGGGACGACTGCAGCATATCAATTAAAAGAAAGATATAAAGTCTTTTAGTGTTGGTATTGGGGGTTGAAACCTCCTGCGATGAAACCTCCGCGGGAGTTGTCAAAGACGGTAAGGAAGTTCTTTCCAATATAATTTTATCTCAGGAAATTCATGAGAAATACGGCGGAGTGGTTCCTGAATTAGCTTCGCGGATTCATATTTCAGAATTAGTTGGCATTATCGACAAGGCTCTGGATGAGGCTGATACCAGCCTTTCCGATCTCGATGGGATGGCCGTAACTTATGGGCCGGGACTCGTGGGCTGCCTGCTCGTCGGGCTCTCATTTGTGAAATCCGTTCATCAGTCGAAAGATATTCCTTATATTGGAGTAAACCATCTCGAAGGGCATATCTTCGCTGGCAAGCTTGAGCATACCAAACTCTTAACGCCGCATATCTCACTGGTAGCTTCGGGAGGCCACTCCAATCTCTACCATGTTCAGGAATGGGGGAAATATAGACAGCTGGGCTCTACTCGCGATGACGCTCCCGGCGAGGCGTTTGATAAGATAGCAAAACTTCTGGGATTGAGCTATCCCGGCGGCCCGTCCATAGAGGAAAAATCCCAAGGCGGAAACAAGGATTTCTATAAATTCCCGCGCGCGATGAAAGGAAAACCAAATTACGATTTTTCCTTTTCCGGCCCGAAAACGGCGGTTGCCTTATTTTTAAAAGACAAGCCCGCCGATTTTATCACAGAACATATTGCCGACATTGCCGCCTCGTTTCAGGAGGCCGTTTGCGAAATACTGGCAATAAAAACATTAGATGCCGCCCGAAATCTGGGGGTTGCGCAGATATCCATTACCGGCGGAGTGGCGCGAAGCAAGAGGCTTCGAGATATTTTCGAGAAACGAAAACCGGCCGGTATCGAAATATTTTTTCCAAGTCCGGAGTTGTGTTCCGATAATGGCGCTATGATTGCGGCCTGCGGGTCGTTCCATCTGAGTCGCGGTGAAAGATCGGACTTGAGCCTGAACGCGGTACCGAATTTGGAGTTGTAGAAGTATTAGGTTTATAGAGGTTTGAGAAAACGCTGTTATTTGTAGGGGTTTGATTGATCAAACCCCTACCGGATTTTTGGCTCTAAATTACGAACTTATTAATAGGGCGCGGGCCATCTCGCGCCGAGTCCTGGGCCCAAGAGTATGGCATTAACAAACAACCGTTTCGAACCATAAAAATACGAACGCATATCCGGGTGTCCCGCAAATAGAATGACCTGCCCTTTGCCGTTCGATTCTCTCGTACAGTAGGCGGTATTCGCCCATCTTTCGCGCGTCTCCGGCCATGCCAGTCCGGAAAGTCTGATAGCGTTTTTATCCTTAAATCTGGCCACCGTTTTAACAGGCGATTTGGAAAGATAGGCGTTGGCAGTATATAACATCACCGGAAGATTCTCATCAAGACCAAACGACAGCCATTCCGTTGTATCAATTCTACAATCGAAAATGACGCCCGAAGGCGAAAACTCGCGCGCGAATTCGTCGGCGCGCTTAATTTCGTCTTTCGAGGGCTTGCTCTTCTCTTTGTCCTTGTCTTTTTTATTCACTTTTTTCGACGCAACATTGTCCCAGATTTTCAGACTGTCAATTTTTACTTTATCGGCGGACTGTTCGAGCTTGAGGGCATATTCATATTCCTCAAGCTTGTCCAATGCCTGCCCTTTCAAAAGTACTTTAGAGATTGCAACCGTTGTATCAGCGCAGAAAGCCGATGCCCCTCCCATAGCGACCAATGTCCCGCCGTCTTTAACCCAGCTTTTTAATTTTGTTATGCCGCTTTTGCCAAGGACCGATTTCAACGCGGAGGAGCCGCCCCAAACCGACGGCATCACTATAACATTATATTTCGAGAGGTTCGTACGCTTAACCCGTGATATATCAACTGAGGCCATTCTCATGCCGAACTCGTAATCCAGCATGTGCCAGAGCGAACCATACCCCGAAAGGCTCAAAGGCGTACCCGTTAAAACGGCTATTTTCGGTTCTGTAAGAAGGCCGAAATCGCCGCTGCCTAAGTCGGGCCCGTTGGCCGCCAGGGCCGTGTTGACACCATATATTTCAACATTATGCTTTTCGGCTAATTTGCCGAGAATTTGCGATAAGCTATCAGAGTTTTCTTTCACAACAAATAGCAAAGAGCCTTTGCTGAAACTTTTCCCGTCAACAGTAACGAGTTTTCTCGCCGCCCTGATTTTCAATTCATGCTTGAACGCGTCTGCCAACAGGTACGTCGCGGCATCATCGGTATAATCAACCATATAGCCATAAGCCGGATCTCCTGCTTGCAGATTTCCGTTTCGTTTGGAGACCTCGCTTATAACGGCAGCTTTCGCGTTAAATTTGCCTTTGGCGATATAACTATCCAGTCCGAAGGCAAGCGGTACCGACCAGGCAGAAATCTCATACATTCTCGATCCCCAGCCTTTTTCTATGCTTCTTCTTTCTTCAGCAAGGAAACTATTGGTCATCCTGATATCATAATCCAATAAGACCTGCGCGAGATATCTCGACGGTTGAGCAAAATCGATTATGTATGTTCCCGCCGGGAATTTTCTGTTCGATTGTTTGCCGCGCTCGTTGTAAAGTCCCGAACCCGTAAACGATGATTCTGTTTTTTTGACTTCGATACCCTGCAGTAGCATCATCTCAACGAAACTGTCGACCTTATCTGGGTTTTGGGATGGATCGACAATAAACGCCGAGCCCAGAATATTATCTTTATTAGCAATGGCGCTTTTTCTACTGTCGTAATAGCTTTTCAACAGCTCTTTTCTGTTTTCGGCGGCGGTCTTGATATTTGCCATACTGCTTATAAAATGATGATGTGCAGATTCTGCGAACGTGAGTATGTTGCCCGTTTTTTGTTTTGCCATTGAACCGTCTACCCCTGCCTGCTCATACAGGATCCCGACGATTCCAAGGTAATCCCCCCAGGCGGAAGTGTATCCGGGAAACCATTCCTCGTTCCAATCGCGAGTGTAATAGCTCCAACCGTAGCCATCGAATGCTTTCGCCTGATCCGCCGCGAAAACATCCCACCACTTGCGAACGCCTTTTGTCCAATGAGGATTAAAAGGCGCTCTTGCGGGGGAAAACAGATATGTATCCAAAGGCCCCATTTCATGGGAGTCAATCATTACCTGAGGGTTCCATTCCAGACAGGCCCCCACTTTTCCCCTCGTCTCAGGATGGACCAGC
The DNA here is from genome assembly GCA_964556975.1 of uncultured Ignavibacteria bacterium. Taxonomy (GTDB): domain Bacteria; phylum Zixibacteria; class MSB-5A5; order UBA10806; family UBA10806. Next base: position 1,943 of record CAZKYQ010000107.1, on the reverse strand, counting down.
GTAAACATATCGCGGTTTAAATCGATGAAATAATGGTTGCCCCGGCCCCCCGGCCAGACTCCCGTATGCTGCAAGCTTTGCAGATCATAGGATTGCACTTCACCCGCAAATTGGCGAAGCTGAACCAAAAATCTCTCGCGGCCATCAGGATTTTGAAGCGGGTCGATTAAGATTATCAGGTTATCCAATAAAAATTCAGTTTCATCGTCATTGCCGGCGCATAATTGATAGGCGACTGCTATAGCGGCATCGGTGGACGATAGCTCATCGCCATGAATTGAGTACCCGGCCCATACGACTGCGGGGAGATCTTCGATAATTTGCGAAGCATTCTCTCCGCTTTTCATTTTGCGGGGGTCTGCGAGTTTGGCGATAGACCCCTTTATATTATCGATGTTGGACATGTTTTTTTCGGACGTTATTAAAATATAGTAAAGCTCATGACCCTCGTACGTTTCGCCATATTTATACAGTTGGGCCTTTGGCGACGCTTCCGAAAGCGCCTTTAAATACGCTCCCAGGGCGGCATGGTTTACGGGTTTCGATGCCAGCGGGAAACCAAGAAATTCCGACGGTTTTGGAATGGATGAATCGTAATTAACACCAGAGAAAAATGGCCCCGATGGTGATGAGGCAATATCGCCATCCGCAAGAACAAATGATTGGAAAGCAAAAACGATACTGATAATCGCTGAACCGATAACAACTGCCTTTGAAAATTTCATAATCAAACCTCCCTAATATAGTTAGCCCATAATATAGCTTATCAGGTTTATCTTCAACCTAAAAATCATATAATATTTTTATATGCAATTGAACACGTCACTTATTTTGGATCCGGAAAATTTCATGAGCCTACAGTAATTCCATCTGTTTCTTTTGCGGCTTTCTCTCTCTGTACAATTGGGCTATCTGCGCGCCTACTAAGAATATCACGGATGAATAATATAGCCAAAATGTGACCACGGCGAACAAAACATAGGTGCCGTAGATTCTCTTCAGCGACACCATATTTGTGATGTAATAGCCAAATACTTCCTTAGCGATAACCCATAATAGCGCGGCCCAAAACGCCCCGACAACAGGCGTTTTAAACCCAAGCCTCTTGTTGGGAATCAAACTGTAAAGAGTGAAAAACAAGATGAAGATAGTAAAAAGCGAAGCGGCAAAATAAAGCATGCCCTGCGCTCCGGTCAGCTGAAATTTCTGGAGAATCTCTATTTCCTCCGCGGAATCTTTAATTATCTCAAAAAACGGCAAGATTGCCGTTGTCATCATAATAAATATCAGCACCAGAAGCACCATTCCCAGATCTCGGAGCTTGCCAACATAGACGCTTGGCCCTTCGGTATTAAAAATCCTGTTCAGGCTGGTCCTCATACTGCTGAATAGCCCGCTTGCGGCGAATAAAAGCCCCACAACTCCTATATATCCGGCTATGTTTTTGTACGCTATGACCTCGTCCGCTCTCGAATGCAAAATCATTTTAACCCGGTTGGAATATTGCAGATATGGTATGACCGTATCTATAAACAGATCAATCTGGTGGCCGACAGCCGCCGATTCCAGAATTCTGCCCAGAAAATAAAAAATAATCAGCACCAGCGGCACCATGCAGACAATCACCGAAAACGCGATGCCGGACCCAAAAAGGAAAATATGATTTTCACCAATACGCTCATATAATCCGCCGAAATAATGTTTTAAAAAGCCGCCAACCGCTCTTTGAGTCTTTTGCAAAGAAATCATAGTTATACAAATAATGAAACTTTAGCGCTTCTTACAAGAAGAAATATCTAAAAATTGCGCCGTTATTATGAAAATAATTATGACATGCGTTATCAAAATGCAACAAAAGCGCTCCTTTTTCGTTAAACTTTCATATATTAAAAAAACAGGAGGATTTAATGGCAATAACAGCAGATAATTTAATCGAACGAGAA
>CAZKYQ010000106.1:0-9316 GCA_964556975.1 uncultured Ignavibacteria bacterium | reverse complement strand
AAGCTGGACTTTTGCTCGAACCGCCTGATTGACCTGTAAGCCCGCAGGAATGTTTCCTGAGTTATGTCTTTAGCCATTTCACGTGATCGCACAATGCCCATTACCAACGAATATACAAAATCCTCATAACGCCTTACAAGCGCCCCGAAAGCCTCGGAATCGCCATCCCTAACAGCTTTCAAAATAGATTCATCAGGGTCTGAAAAATTGGCCCTTTTCGCCATATTGCTGCGTTTCTTGCCTGTGATCGCGCCTGAAAGCGCGGATGTGATCGCGTCGTATTCCATCTCTGTGCCTTTGATTATCAATACGATGAAATTGTTTCGCGGGATTCATATTTTTTTGAAACAAAATCCAATATCAGAATATCAAAGATACAAAAAAGGGAGGACACAATGTGGCACGCAGACCCTAATTTCAACATCGTTTTAATCGTGGTAGTTTCTTTTGCCGGATTAATTGCCATTCCGGTCTTAATCGGTTCACTGATTTATCGCAACACTCAAAAACGGAGAGAAGCGGAGTTAATTCGCCTCGCAATTGAAAAAGGACAGCCGTTGCCGGAATTTCCGGCTCACATGGTATCACGATTTCGCGCTTTAAAGGCAGGATTAATATGGATCGCGGTTGGAGTTGGACTGATTCTTATGGTCCTTTTTGAGGAGATTTTTGGCTGGTCCGGAATAGCAATTGGCTTAATTCCACTTCTCGTAGGTATAGCGCTTTTAATCGGCTGGTTTGTTGAAAAGAACTCTCTGGACAATCAGACATCGGAGAATTAAAGCTCCTGCTTATGCCATTTCCCAAACTTGAACCACGATATCAGCCAGGTACCCTTGATGATCGTTGATATGGTGATTGCCCAGAAAATACCTGAAGGCCCCATGTCAAGGGTGATTGCGAGATAATAAGCTAATGGAATCCTAATCAGGGTTCCGGGAACAGAGACAATTGTCGGAGGTACCGTATTGCCGGCGCCTCCGAACGCTCCCTCAAAAACAAATTCAAATGCCATAAAAACCTGGGAAAGAGCCAGTATTCTCAAATAATCGGCGGCGATACTGACAACAGCCGGTTCCGTAGTAAAAATCGAGGTGATCCGCTCCGGTATGGCGAAAAATATCACTCCAAAGCCGAGGGTCAATAGCGACAATATCCCTGTCGTTGTCCAGACGGAGCTTTCCGCTCTTTTAAGGTTTCGGGCGCCGAGGTTCTGACCCACCATGGCCGATACCGCCATGTAGAACCCATGACAAGTCATATACGATATTGATTCGACCCGGTTGCCCACAGGAATAGAAGCTACTGCCGATGTCCCGAATTCCGACATTATTCTGGTTATCACCAGGTAAACCACCGAAAAATTTATTCCTGCCAATGAAATAGGCAAGCCGATTTTTACTGTTTTCAAAATCACTTTAAAATCGATATTTAATAAATCCCTGGGGATAATAGAAAATGGGATTCGGCCCTTTTTTATAAAATAAAATCCTAAAGCGCACGCGAAAACGTGCGAAACAGTTGTTGCAATCGCCGCTCCCACAACTTCAAGCCTTGGGAATATCCAGATTCCATAAATCAAGAAAACATCGAGAACGATATTCATGGCCACGGTCCAGGCCATCATAAGCATAGGCGTTTTTGTATCGCCGACAGCCCGGAAAACCGACCAGATAACCTCCGCGAAAAACAGAGGGGGGATAGAGATAAATACTATTTTAATATATATAACGCTCATTTCTTCGACTTCGGGGCCGAGGTTTAGCAGAGAGATTATATTATCAGCGAACACAAAACCGACAACCGCTATAACCGATGAAAAGAAAAATGAAAAACGATTAATATCCTTTGCTCGTTTAGAGGCACTCTTTAAATCTTTCGCTCCGTAATCGCGCGCAATAATAGCGACTGTCCCAACCGAGATCATATCCATAAGAGAAAATATTATCCACATGAGAAACCCGGCTGAACCGACAGCCGCCAGCTCGGCGTTGCCAAGGTGGCCTACCAGCGCGGTATCAACGAAATTGTTGATTACGATGGCGAACATGGAAAGCACCGCCGGAAAAGCCAGCGCCGCAACATGTTTCGGTATCGAACCTTTTGTTAAATCTCTTGCCATTTGTTGTTCCTGCCCGATTTCATAATATTCAACATAATACGTCCATATTATCGAATAGGATTCAATTAAAAAAAAGTATTTAGTTATGTTTTAAGCCGAAACTAAAAATAATCGCAGACAGGCCGGAAACTTTTTCTATGAATAGGGGAGGGGCCCAGACGTTTTAAGTTGGCGATATGCTCTTTGGTCGGGTAACCCTTATTTCTTGAAAACCCGTAACCTGGAAATTCAATTTCCATTTTGCGCATTATATCGTCTCTGCATGTTTTGGCAATTATCGATGCCGCCGCGATTGAGATTTCTGACGAGTCGCCGCCCACGATGGCCTTTTGTGATATTTCAAGCCCGGGAATTTCAAACTTGCCGTCCACCAGAACCAGGTCGGGCTTAATTCCCAAATTGCCAATTGCTTTTTTCATAGACAGCAAAGCCGCTTGAAGAATATTTATCTTATCAACAATCTCCGGACCTACAATTCCAACCGCCCATTTTGAATTTGACGCTTCAATTCGTTTTCTTATTTTTTCCCTTGCGGATGAACTGAGTTTTTTTGAGTCATCGATCCCGGAAATATCAAGGTCTACAGAAATAATGACTGCCGCGGAAACTACCGGCCCTGCCAACGGCCCTCTTCCGGCCTCATCTACGCCACAAATTAATGGCCCGGAGAATTCGCCGGGCCTGAAGGTGTCTTTTGGGAATTCGCTCAAAATCACTTTTTCTCGGCGATCCTCGCCTTTTTGCCGATTACGCCGCGAAGGTAATAAAGTTTGGACCTGCGTACCCGGCCTTTTCGAATTACCTGGATTTTATCAATATTGGGAGAATGAAGCGGAAATACTCTTTCTACCTCAATTCCGGCCGTTACCTTGCGAACAGTAAATGACGCGGAAACAGATCCGCCCTTGCGGGAAATTACTGTCCCTTGATATACCTGAATCCTTTCTTTATCGCCCTCCTTAATCTTTACATGCACTTTGAGCGTATCTCCCGGCCCGAAATCAGGAACATCCTGTTTGAGATATTTTCCTTCAAGCGATTTTATTTCTGACATTTTTCCGTCTCCGTTATTTTCAGTTCCATTTCGTATATATTCAAACATTTTTTTTCATCGTTTGTCAAGTTATTAACTTCAAATAAGTCGGGCCTTCTTTTTTTTGTTCTGTATAATGCGTTGCCCAAACGCCATTTTCTGATTTTCTCATGATGGCCGGAAATAAGCACGTCCGGTACTTTTACGCCATTATATTCTTCCGGACGCGTATATTCTTCGGATCCCAGAATTCCGGTATAATGAGAATCATCTTCCGCCGAACCGAAATCTTTTATTGTGCCGGGTATTAATCTCAAAATAGCGTCGACCATTACGCACGCGGCATGTTCACCGCCGGTTAAAATAAAATCACCGATTGAAATCTCAATTAAATTTGCCAGTTCTACGACTCGCTCATCGACGCCTTTATAATGGCCGCAGAATATAATCAACCAGTCTTCTTTTGAATAACTAATAGCTATTTCCTGGTTAAACAACTTTCCCGCCGCCGATGTTATAAATCTTAACGCCTTATTGTCGGGATCAATCTTCTTGCAGGCTTCAAGGATCGGTTCCGATTTCATGACCATGCCGGGGCCGCCCCCGTAGGGAACATCATCGACAACTTTATGTTTATCATAGGCGAAATCGCGAAGATCATGCACTTTTATCTCGAATAGCCCATTCTCGCGGCCCCTGCCTATCAGGCTCTCCGAAAGCGGGGCTTCAACCATATTCGGGAAAATTGTGATGATATCGATACGCATCCGCTAAAATAATCCTTCTAATTTATTAATCACGATCTTCTTTTCATCCTTATTAATCGATTTCACGATTTCATTCACAAAAGGTATTAAGGCTTCGCCATTTTTCGTTTTAACATACAAAATATTATTACCGGTATTGCTATCGACATTAATTACCTTGCCTATTAACATGCCGTCTTCGTCAATAACTTCCATTCCCTCTAATTCAAAATGATAAAATTCAGATTCAGCAAGCGGCTCCAATTTGTCTTTTTCTATTAACACTTCGGCGCCTTTCCAGTCTTTCGCTGTTTCCAGATCATCAATGCCTTTTAATTTCAGCCCTATTCTGTTGCGTAATTGTTTAGTGAACTCAACGGTAAAATTACTCTCGCGCTCGTCCTTTATTAATGTTAATTCAAGCCCGGGTTTGATATTTTCCGACAATGGATTATAGAGAACGGCCGCCAATTCTCCCTTAAAACCTCGTGGCCCCCTAATATATGCCACTGCAATTTTCATTTTAACCGACGGCCGATATTATCTCTTATTTACAGCTCTCCTATTCTAAGATTTCGAGGAGCGCCCGTTTTCCCTGTTTGGCCGATACCGCGGCTATCAATGTTCTGATCGCCTTCGCGGTCTGGCCTTTGCGGCCGATGACTTTCCCCAAATCATCTGTAAAAACGCGAAGCTCATATACGGTTGTTCGCTCTCCTTCTACCTCAGTAACTTTAACTGAGTCAGGGTTGTCAACAAGCTGTTTCGCGATGAATTCAATAAACTCTTTCACAATTTCCTCCTTTTTGAGGTTCAACACGAGATCGGTTAAGCGCTTTGTTCCGCCTTTTTAGTTTTTTTCTTTTTTACTCTTTCGGTAATGACCGTTTTTAATTCTATCTCTGAAATATCTTCTCCGGTTTTCTTTTTATTCCATTTGCTCCAGAGGCCAACTTCTTTAAAAATCGATGAGACAGTATCGCTGATAGTGGCGCCGTCATCAAGCCATTTGAAAATCTTGTCTTCTTTCAACGATACCTTGGCCGGTTTTTCTATCGGGTGATAAAAACCAAGAACTTCGATGAAACGGCCGTTGCGCGCGTTTCTTGAGTCCGTAGCTACCAAACGATAAAACGGCCGCTTCTTGGATCCCATCCGTCGTAATCTGATTGTAAGTGCCAACTATTCCTCCTGGTAAGCCCGAAAATTAACAGGCTGTTATATTGGGAACCCCTTGGGCATTCCCATCCGTGAAACTTTTTTTATCATCTTCTGCATTCCATTAAACTGCTTTAAGAGCTGATTGACATCCTGAACGCTGGTTCCCGAACCGGCTGCTATTCTCTTTCTGCGGGAACCGTCTATTATCGATGGTTGCAACCGCTCCTTTTGAGTCATGCTTTTGATTATCGCCTCGATACGCACCAGCCCCGTCTCATCAACTTCGACGCCTTTCATCTGTTTACCTAAACCCGGAATCATATCCAAAAGATTCTGCAAGGGCCCCATTTTTTTCAATTGGTGAAGCTGTGAAAGAAAATCCTCGAACGTAAAACTTTCCTTTCGAAGCTTTTTCTCGAGCTTCTTCGCTGCCTCAAGATCCACCGACTCCTGCGCTCTCTCGACAAGGCCTATTATATCGCCCATTCCGAGAATTCGCGACGCTATCCGGCTTGGATGAAATTCCTCAAGATCGGAAAGCTTTTCGCCGGTACCAATATATTTAATCGGTATCCCCAGCGCTCCCTTAAGGGACATGGCCGCTCCGCCTCGAGCGTCGCCGTCCATCTTGGTCAATGCCGCGCCGGTTATTCCGATTCTATCGTTAAATACTTTGGCGACATTTAATGCTTCCTGCCCGGTCATGGCATCGGCAATGAATAACACCTCGTTAGGGGAGGAGGCCTTCTTGACATCCTCAAGCTCGGTCATCAAAGCGTCATCTATTTGAAGCCTTCCGGCGGTATCGACAATAATCAGATCGAGCATATTTTCTCTGGCAAATCCGATTGCCTCTTTAGCGATTTTATCCGCCGATGAATCCGATGTGTAAAATGGCATTTTGATAGAATCCGCCAGCACTTGCAACTGCTTTTTGGCTGCGGGGCGGTGAATATCGGCGGCGACCAGAAGCGTCTTTTTACCCTTTTTGCGCAGATAAAGCGATAACTTTCCGGCAAATGTTGTTTTTCCCGAACCCTGCAAACCGGTAAGAAGAATGACCGTTGGGGGAATGCCCGCTAATGACAGCTCATCATGCGATCCGCCCAGAAGCTCCGCCATGCTGTCTTGAACGACCTTAACGAATAATTGCCCGGGAGTAATTGATTTGGTAACCTCCCGCCCCATGGCTTCCCGCTCGATATCGGCGACAAACTTCTTGGCTACTTTGTAGTTGACATCGGCCTCAAGAAGAGCCATGCGGATTTCTTTGGCGGCTTCCTGGATATTCTTCTCGGAAAGGTAGCCCCGCCCTCGGACCTTTTTGAAAATCCCGTCTAATTTTTCAGTTATTTGCTCAAACATATCTCAATATCTTTCAACAACCTCCGGGCTTTTTAGCAGGGTAAAACAGATATATTTCACCCCATGCCCCGAAAGGCCAAGTTCATATAATACTATTTTTCGAAGATTATGCAAGTAGAATTTGCATGAAGCCTTATCTTTGGAAATGGGTCGATATTGAAACCACGATGATTTTCGCTCATCTATTATTTTAATTGCTTCTGCTTTCAATTTCTTCTATAAGATGTTTGAAAATAAAATGATGGAAAGGCAAAAAGTTATACCAATACAGTTTGCCTAAAAACGTCTGAGTATCATAGTAGGCCGTTACTGATAATTTTCTTTTATCCATCGCCGTATCAATATCAAATCTAAGCCATGCTTTTCCGGGGATTTTCATTTCGGCGCGCAAAAGAAGCATTTTATTATTTTTTATATCTTCGATGCGCCAAAAATCTATAACATCGTTTATATTCAAATAATAATAGCTCTTTCTTCCGCGCAATGTTCCTACTCCCGTCAATATTCTATCAAAAGCTCCCCTCAATCTCCACATCCAGTTATTACGAAACCAACCTTCTTTCCCGCCAATTTTGCAAATGGATTGAAAAAGAGATTCGGCCGTCTTTTCGCTTGGAATAGAATATCGAGTTGAATATGTTGTCTTAAAGCTAAGTTCGCGCAGTTTTAAAGCCAATTCATGGGCCGGAGGATATGCATCGGACCACCGTGTATGCACCATATCCTGTTCTTCCCGGGTCATCGCCTTAACTATTGATTCATTGTAGGATAAAGGTCCGAAAGATATATATTTTTTTATCGAATCGTTCTGACAAATAACATCGTTTTCTAATCCCTCCATCAAACATTGCGTAATAGCATTAGGAACGGGCGTTACCAGGCTCACGATATAAGCGTAAGGCGTTACCATTGAATAGGGCGAGGAAATAAAGATTGTTTTTTTATTCAGGATATTAGCCAAGGTCTTCAACATCTTCTCATAAGTCAAAATCTCATTTCCCCCTATGTCAAAATATTTACCTGATGTTTCGGAAATTTCCAGAACGCCAACTAAGTATTTAATTACGTCTCGAATGGCAATTGGCTGACATCTATTTTTTGTCCAGCGCGGTGTAATAATAACCGGAAGTCTTTTTATGAGGTGCAGAATAATCTCATAGGAGGCGCTGCCGGAACCAATAATTATTGCGGCACGAAGGATTGTAACCGGAATATTACTTTTTATTAATTCGTCAGCCACTTCATTACGATTACGCAAATGAGATGAAAGGGAGCCCCTTTTATCGCCCAGGCCTCCCAGATAAATAATTCTTTTAATCTTCTTTTTTTCAGCAACTATTCTGAAATTCCGAGCTGCTTTGATATCGGCGATTTCAAATTCTTTTGGTCCAAGCTGTAAGGAATGAATTAAATAATAAATCGTATTAATGCCCTCAAGCGCGGTTTCCAATTGATCCAAATTCAATGCGTCGGCCTCAACTACTTCCGTTTCCGGCCAAAGGCCTTTGTAGACTTCAGGATTTCCTCTGACCATTGCTCTTACATCGTATTCCCTCGCCAATAGCTCAGGAACTAATCTGCCTCCGATATAACCGGAAGCTCCGGTCACTAGAATTTTTCCCGCACTCGATAGAGGATTAGTAGGCAAGCCCTCGCACAGAAGGTCTTTATTGTTTTTTCTATTATTTGCCTGGCGCTCGGGCATGGTTTATCTCCGATGATTGTGTGTGTCGGGGAATGGCTGGCTTTCCCGATTAAAAATTACTTCTCTTTTAAGTTGAAAGCATTCAGAACTTTCCGAGCCATTTGAGTCAAAATTTAAGATACCTATATTGCATTTGCAAGTTGTTTAATTATTTTATATTATCAGCATTTTATCGTTTGTTTACGTATTCTTCTAACGGGAAAATAACAAATGCTAAATCGTCCATTAATTCAAAGTCCTAATTTGTTCGGATTTTATCTGATGTCCAACAGGCGCTTCACTTCGTTGTAATATTTTTATGACTTATGTATCGTCATTAACAATATTTTTTTACGTATCCATTTGCCCTTATTTTAAAATTGACTTATGGCGTTATTTTAAATAAAATTCTAAGGAGGTAGAGGGAACAAACAGCCCCGACATCCCATTATGGTTAAAAACCATTCTTTGGAGGACTTGATTTAATGGTATCGTTTACGGGTGATCTTTTTTATAAAGAACCGGATATAGAGATATTAAAAGCTCCCGAGATCGACAATAATTACGAATCGAATGTAAAGGGCATCCATATAATCGGCGATCTTTCCGGTGTTCCCCTTCTGAAAAACGCGGTCAATATGGGGCATGATCTAATCGGAAAGATCGGGCCATCATTGACATCTGAAAATCTTAATGACGACGAATACCATCTGGTAATCGTGGGAGCGGGCGGCGCGGGACTGGCGGCGGCCCTTGCCGCCAAAGATGCCGGATTGCGTTATCTCGTTATAGAGCAGAAAAATCCCGGCAACACAATAAACAGCTTTTTCAAAGGGAAAGAAATTTTCGCCGAACCGGAATCGCTTCCCAATAAATCAAGGTTGCGGGTTGAACGTTCTATTAAAGAAGAACTGCTGAAGAACTGGAATGAAACTATAACAAAAGAAGGTCTTAATATTTCGAAATGCGAACAGGTTGAAAATATCCGGCGTGAAGGCCGCGTATTTGAGGTAAAAACCGCCAAAGCGCAATATCGGAGCTTGAAAATCGTCCTTGCTATGGGAAGGTCGGGTACGCCCCGCATGTTGAACGTTCCGGGCGAGGACCTCCCTAAGGTCCATCATGAATTGGTTGATCCCGATGAGTTCACCGGCCAGAAAATCGCTATTGTCGGCGGCGGCGATGCGTCTCTGGAAGCCGCCATC